>NZ_JASUSU010000055.1:0-19135 GCF_030445905.1 Oceanotoga sp.
ACAATTTAATTATAACCTATGGAGGTAAATATCCCTTTTAACATCGTTTAAAATTACTTTAAATAAACGTTTTTAGAATTTAGAAAGATACTATAAAAAAATAAATTAGGAGGGTTTGTTTTGCAAAATTTAAAAAAAGATAAAGAAATATCAATATTTATTTTAATGATATTATTAATACCATTTTTAATGATTCCAAATTTTGTTTACGAATTTTCAACTCAAAAAAACTTAGTCTTCAGTGTATTTTCATTTATATTATTTTCATATTTTATATTTAAAAAAAATGATGAAAAATTAAACTTTTCATATACTCATTTATTCTTCTTACTATTTGGATTCTCTTCTTTATTATCTTTAATATCAGTACAAATTCAAAACCCTTCATACATAAATTATTCTTTAAATGTATCTTTATATATATTTGTAATAATAGGAATTTCATTATCTATAACAAATTCATTTGGAAAAAACTTTAAATATATTGAATACGCTTTGATGGCTTTTATAATAACTGGTACAATACTTGCAATAGATGGATTATTAAATAAATTTTTAGGATTTGACTTATTTTTTGGTAAAATAGGAGATCCTTCACAAAGAATAACCTTAAGAACAACTATAGGTAATCCTAATTTTGTATCAGATTATTTAGCTCAAACAATACCACTATCAATATATTTTATATTAAAACCAAATTCAAAATTATATCAAAAAATATATTTATACATAAATATATTTTTATCTTTTTGGGTAGTTTTATTTGCCCAAACGAGATCTGTATATTTGGGATTCACTGTAGGTTTAATATTTTTCATTTTATCACTATTAATATCTAAAAAAGATCTTGATTATAAAAAATATTTAATTAGTAAAGATTTCTGGATCAAAATATTTTTACTGATATTCATTTTAGTATTTCTATTTATAATGTTTAATACAAATACTATGTTTAATAAATCTGGTGAAGTAAATGCCATCTCAAGATTTTCAGCAATGTCTTCAAAATCATCTTGGGATGAAAGAAATCTTTCTTGGATGGTTTCTATTGAACAATTTAAAGATAAAGATTATCCTCTCAATAAAATTATAGGTGGAGGAATAGGTACATATCCAGTATATTCAATAAAATATATGGAAGAAATACAAGCTAAAAATCCTGAAAAATACTATTATGCTTGGAACAATTTTAAAAGGGCCCACAATGATTATTTACAAGTCCTTGGAGAAACCGGATTATTGGGGATAATATCCATTTCTTTATTGATAATTACTCTTTTAATGAGATACTTTAAAATTTTAAGATCTGATATTGAATTTGAAAAAAAGATCATGATTTCACTTTTTGGTTGGATAGCAAGTATAATAATAATACATGCTGCAACTGAATTTGCTTTACATATGCAACCAAATATATTAATAGCTCTTTTTATATTCTCAATAGCAATGTCAAAACAATTCAGCAATTCAAATAAAATACTAAAATTTAATCCAAAAATTATATATACCATATTAGTAATAATAACCGCATTTTCAGTATTTTTCAAATATAAAGATACCATGTCTGAAGCATATTTTAAACTTGGAGATGCCGAAAACACGAAAATGAATTACTATATAGAAATTTACCAATCTCAAATTCCACAGCAAATAACTCAATATGAAAATGAAATAAAAAAAGGACAAGACTATATAAAAAATATGAATCCTTTTTCTTCAGAATTTAATTCTTTAAAAAAACAAATTGATGAATTAAATGAAGGTTTAAAAAAATATAAAAACTTACAAATCGAGTACAAAGAAAAAGCTCATCAATCTTATAAAAAAGCTTTTGAGTACTTTTTAAAATCATTAGATTTTAATAATAATTTTGGAAAATCTCAATTTTATCTTGCTCAACTATTTTCTGTTTCAGAATTTAGATTAGAAGAAATATTAAATACAAAAGATTTAAATGATATATTTGAAGGAAATACTTCTGAATATAAATATATTGTAAAAGACTTTAAAGGTCAAGAAGATCTTTTTCCAATATCAAATCCTATAAGAAAAGATGTTTCTAATCTATATAATATTTCTACAACAGCTAATGAAAAAAATATATTATTAAATATCCAGATGTTTTATGATCAAATAAATTATTTAGAAAGTGCTTTTTTATCATTTAATGAAAAAAATTCTTATAGATTAATATCAAAATTATATTATAATATAATAAAATTATATGATAACATAGAAAAAAACACAAATAATGAAAAATTGAAAATTGAACTACAAAATAAGATAAAGGAAGATTATAAAAATTTTATTTATTGGAATGAAAAATCAATTTCTATAATTCCGGGTGGCTGGAATAGATTTCCGGAGTGGGAGAATGTATATTTTGAATACTCATATCTTTCAATAAATTTAATGGGTATAATACCAAGTGATGAAATACTTAATAATCTATACAATATATCTAAAAAAGAAGGAAAAGCGAATTATTATATGGCAAAAAAAGATAGAGGAATTCCAGACAAATCTTTAAAACTTTTTATAGAACTTTATTTACAAATACCAGATACTCAAATAAGAGAAGATATTACAAAAAATATAATAAATTCATATAATGATGTATATAATTTTTATAAAAGTAAAGAAGAAAAAAATGAAATAAAAAATTCTTATCTAGAAAGATATGAAAGCAGAATAAAAGAATTCTTAGATAATTATGAATATTTCAAAAGAAAAATCGGGTGATAAAAATATATAAAATTAGCATTTTTTTAATGTTATTTTCATTATTATGGTTTTTAATAGTTTTTGGTGTATATAATAAAATTTCATATTTAAATGATATTTCACAAGACAATTTCCTAAAATATTATATAGACTCTCAAAGCATATTAATTGCTAGAAAATATGTTTTAACTGATGAAATAGAATCTATAACATTAAACGGTTATAAAGTATATAGAAAAAACGGTAAACTTACCATTGAGGAGGAAAAATAATGTCTAAAGCAATAATGGTTGATTCCGGATGTGCCATGACAGATAAACAAATAGAAGATAATAATTTAGAATTTATGGGAATGAAAATAGTTATTGATGATAAAACTTTTACTGAAAATGAAGACATAAAAAAGGATGAATTTTATAAAATAATACAATCATCTGAAGAATTTCATACAACCCATCCTTCAATAGGAGAAATAGTTGAAAATTATAAAAAACTGAAAGAAAAAGGTTATACTGAAGTAATAGATATACATTTTTCTTCAAAAATGTCTGGATTGATAAACACTTGTCATATGGCAAAAGAAATGATTGAAGGACTAAATATTAAAATAATTGATACTGAAAATGTTTCTATTGGAGCAAACTTAGTAGCTATTAAATGTATAGAACTCATAAATTTAGGAAAAACTTATGAGGAAGTTTTAAATTTGTTACCTGAAATAAAAAAATCTTCATATATGCAATTTTCGGTTCCTACTTTAAAATATTTAATAAAAAATGGTAGAATAGGTAAAGCCCAAGGACTTGCTGGAACTCTATTAAACATAAAACCAATATTAGGTGTTGAAGATGGATTTATAGCCCCAATTGCGAAGGTAAGAGGTCTTAAAAAAATGTATAATACAATGGTAAATAACGCCATTGAGTTCATAAAGAAAAGACCTCATAATGTAAAAGTATACATAACTTATGGTGATGAAAAAAATATTGAACATATGAACACTGCATTTGAAATGTTTAATGAAGAACTCAAAAAAATAAATATTGAACCAAAAGAAATCATAAGAGGAAGACTATGGCCAACAATAGTTTGCCATAGTGGACCAGAAGTTGTAGGATTAGCTGTTTATGGAGAGGAAAAAGAAATAATATGAAACATGTAGAAGAAATTATAGAATCAATGGAATACATAATAACTTTAAAAGAAAAAAATATGAAAAACTGGGAAGAAATATTTCCCAGTTTTAATTCACTTGCAAGAGAATCCTACAAAGAATTAAAAAAATTTAATATGATTGAAGATATGAAAAAAATTCTATCCTATGTAAAACCTTTAAATATGCTTCCTCCAGAAAGACAAACAAAAAGATTAAACAATTTAAAAACTTCTTTAATAGACTTAAAAAATAAGTATTTGATATCTCAAACAACCAATATTAAAGAAAATAAATTAAATTTATTCACAGATATAAAATATATAAAACATGTCGGTACTAAAAGAGGTAATTTATTAAAAAATTTAAACATAGAAAACATATATGATGCTCTTTATACTGCGCCAAGAGATTGGGAAGATAGAAGAAAAGTGAAAACTATTTATAATATATCAGATGGTGAAACAGCTTTAATTGTTGGGAAAGTAGCAAATATGGATGAAGTAAATATAAATAAAGGTTTAAAAATAATAAATTTTTCCATAAACGATGGAACTGGAATAATGACAATATCTTTTTTTAATCAAGATTATATAAAAAACTACTTAAAAAAAGATACCATATGTGCTTTTTATGGAAAGGCTGAATATAACTTCGGACAAAAACAAATGAAGAGTCCCGATTTTCAAATACTTGAAAATAAAAATAATTTACAAAATAAGATAATACCTATATATCCTTTAACTTCAGGTATATCTCAAAATATAATGAGAAAAATAATGAAACAAATAAATCCTCAAATATATTATCTTGAAGAATTTTTACCTGATAAATTTATAAAAACATTTAATCTTTTAAATATAAATCAAAGATTAACAGGAATACATGAACCAAAAAGTTCTTATCATATAAAAAAATCTCTAATAACTTTTAAATATGAAGAAATATTTTTGTTTGAATATGCTATATTAAATTCTAAGAAAAAAATTAAAAAACATTTAAAAGGATACTCGAAGAATATTAATGGTGAATTATCAAAAATATATATTAACAATTTAAATTTTAAACTTACAAATGCTCAAAAACGTACTCATATAGAAATTAGAGAAGATATGAAAAAAGAATCTCCAATGAATCGATTATTACAAGGAGATGTTGGATCAGGTAAAACTGCGGTTGCTGAAATAAGCATAATAGATAATTTTGAAGCAGGCTTTCAATCTGCTTTAATGGTTCCAACTTCAGTGTTAGCAAAGCAACAATATCAAAAAATAAAATTAAACCTTGAAAAAATAAATATAAAAACTGAATTATTAATTGGTGAAACTAAAGAAAAAGAAAAAAAAGAAATAAAAGATAAATTAAAAAATGGTGAAATTGATTTAATAATCGGAACTCATGCAATAATACAAAATGATGTGGAATTTAAAAAATTAGGACTAATAATAATAGATGAACAACATAGATTTGGAGTAAATCAAAGATTATCTTTAATTCAAAAAGGATCATCTCCAGATATTCTTGTAATGACTGCAACTCCAATTCCAAGAACTTTAGCTTTAACTCTTTATGGTGATTTAGATGTAAGTATAATCGATGAAATGCCCTCAGGGAGGAAAAAAGTAAAAACTATTTTAAACAGCGACAATAATTTAAAAAACATATATGATTTTATAAAAGATGAATTAAAAAAAGAAAATCAAGCTTTTTTCATATATCCTTTAATAGAAGAATCTGAAGCTATAGATTTAAAAAATGCAAAAGATATGCATGAACAAATATCAAAGATTTTTTCAGATTATAATGTAGGACTTCTCCATGGAAAGATGAAATCGGTTGAAAAAAATGAAATCATGGAAAAATTTTCAAAAAAAGAAATAAATATACTCGTATCAACCACAGTAATAGAAGTTGGAGTTGATATCCCTGATGCAACAGTTATGGTTATAGAACATGCTGATAGATTTGGTTTATCTCAATTACATCAATTAAGAGGAAGAGTTGGAAGAAGTAGTAAACAATCTTATTGTTTTTTAACAACATCTTCAAACATTTCAAAAGAAACAAAAACAAAATTAACTCAATTTTCAGCTAACAATGATGGTTTTAAAGTATCTGAAATAGACTTAAAATGGAGAGGTCCTGGAAAATTTTTTGGAACTCAGCAACATGGTATACCTGATTTTAAATTCATAGATATAACAGAAGATTTAAAAATAATAGAAGAAGTAAAAAAATATATTGAACAAGACAATATTCTTGATGATAAAAAAATAATTCAAGAAATAAAGATGAGATTTAAAAACTCAACAGAATTAATAAAGGCAATTTGAGGTGTAAAAAAATGCTAAAAATAGAAACTGGATATTTAAAAGGTAGTTCATTTGATACGGTTCCTTCGAAAAAAACTCGATACACGCCTTCACAATTGAGAAGAACTCTAATAAATATATTTGAAATATCTGATTATAATTTATTGGAAGTATTTGGTGGAAGTGGTTCTTTTTCATTTGAAGCTATAAGTAATTATGCTAAAAGTTCCACCATAATAGAACAATCATCTAAATCTGTAAATATCATAAAAAATAATTCAAAAAAACTTGGTATAGAAAATGAGATAAATGTCATCAAAGGTGATTTTAGAACAATAATTCCCGAACTAAAAAAAAACAATCAAAAATATGATATGATATTTGCAGATCCACCATTTAATCTTGGTTTTGTAGAAGAATTTTTAAAAGTAATAGACAATAATTCTGAAATTTTAATAGATGGTGCTTATATCATAATAGAAAAATCTAAAAGAGAAAATTATAATTATACACCTTTAAATTTAGAATTAGACGAAATTAGAAACTATGGAGATATTGATTTATTAATATATTTTAGAAAATAAGAGGCCATTTTAATTGGCCTCTTTTATATTGAAATAATCTAATATTGATTTTTTTATAATTTCAGCAAAATCATCTACATAATCTCCATTTAAAAATTTCTTTTCTACATCTGGATTACTCAAAAATTCAAGTTCAAATAAAACTGCAGGTGATCTTGTATAAGACAAGACAGCATAAGTTTCTGGTTTAGTTCCTCTACTCTTAAAATCTTTATCCAATAAATTATTTTCTAATTCAATTGCAAATTTTTTACTTTCTTTTATAGAATCTTTTTTTACCGATACCCAATCATCTATGGTTGCTTTATCTTTCTTTGAATCATATTTCATTTTCCAAGTTATAAGACTTCTATACTTAGCACTGGAAAAATCATAATAATAAACTTCACTTCCCCTAACCGAAGGAATGTCTGGAAAAGAATTTAAATGAATGCTTAAAAATAAGTCAGCATTTTTATCATTAGAATAAGCTGCCCTTTCATAGAGACCAATATATTCATCTTTTTCTCTTGTTAAATATACATCTATATCATATTCTGCAAGCAAATTTAAAACTTCTTTTGCAACTTTTAAAGTAAAATCTTTTTCTTTTGTTGAATTTGGCCCTATCATTCCAGGATCCCATCCTCCATGTCCTGGATCTATTACAAGAACCGGCATATCAACTTCATCAAATTTAAATTCCATAACAATTTTTTTATCTTTGATAGTTTTTTTCATTTTAGCTTTACTTCTAAAAAGTATTTTTACCCAAACTTCAGTCTGAGAATAATGATAAGCTTTAATATATCTTATTTTAGAATTAAATTCTTTATAATAATAAGAATTTGGAAGTTCTGCTCCCTTAATTTTAATAAGATATCCCATAGAATTAACCAATGAATATACTTCAACAATGGCTTCCTCAGAAAGATCAATTTCTGTTTTTGCGGTATCTTCAGTAAAATAAGTATTTATAGAATTTATATTTGATAAAGGAATATTTAAATAATAAGCAACAGAAGACTCTAATAATTCTAAGTTTAAAAGTTTTGAAATTATATTCGCTGTGGTATAAATATTATTTTCATTTACTATAAATTCTTCATCATTAATCTTTATAACCTCATCTTGATCTACAACTGCAACTTTTTCATTTAAAAATATAAAAGTTTTAGATTTTTCAGATTTGAGATAAATTAAAGAATCGTTTTCAATTTTAAATTCTTTGTTTAATTTATGAGCTATATATTTAAAATCAATATAAGTAATTCCATTTTGTTCAAAATAATACTCATTTTCCATAGGTCTCCATTGTAAAAAAACATTTTTTGAAAACATAAATGTTCCAATAATAATTAATAAAATAGTTAAAAATAATCTTTTCATTAAATCACCTATATATTAAGGTTTATTTTACTTCGAAATCAACTATATCATAAGGTATTCTAATAATCTGACCTATATAAATTTTAGAAGAATCTTCTATTTTATTATAAATCATAATATCTTGTATTTTTGTAAAAAAATTATTAGATATAGAAAGTAATGTATCACCAGATTTAATTTCATATTCAAAATAATCCTTAGTTTTTTCTAAAAGATTTAGAGAAATAAAATCTTCACTTTCAAAATTTTCACTAATGTAAAAAATTTGATTGAAATCATTTGAAAAGCCACTCAAAAAAACAGCTATAAAAATAATAATAAAACATTTTTTCATCAATTACCCTCCAAAATATCTACAACTTTCTGAGCAATTTTATCATTTGCTAAAACATAATCAGCATAACCATCTTCAACAACCGCCTTAGGCATTCCATATACTACACAGGTTTCTTTAGCTTCAGCAATTACTTTACCGCCTAAATGGTTTATCTTAAAAGCTCCTTTTGCACCATCTCTTCCCATACCTGTAAGTACAACACATATAGAATTAGATTTAAAAATTTCTGCAGCAAGATCAAATGTAAAATCTGCAGCCGGTCTAACATTATTTATCTTATCCGATGAATCCAAAAATAATTTAACACTATTAAACTCTTTTTTTAACCCAAGATGAAAATTACCAGGAGCAATATATACATGATTTTTTTCTAAAATATCTCCTTCTTCAGCTTCTTTAACTGTTAATTCTGAAATTCTATTCAATCTATCGGCAAGAGATTTTGTAAATCCTGCCGGCATATGTTGAACAACAACAACGGGAATATTTAAATTACCTGGCAAAACAGGAATAACTTTATCAAGAGATCTTGGACCACCAGTTGAACTTGCGATAAGAAGTATTTTATCTTTAGATAAATTTTTAGTCGTTGTTATTTTTTTAGTTGGCCTACTCTGAATTTTTAAATTATCCACAGAAATTTTAAACACATCATTAATCTTTTTTAATAAATCATCTTGTACCTGTCTAAATGTCCATGATGTACTTCCTGCAGGTTTCTGAATAAAATCAACAGCACCATTTTCCAGACATTCTATTGTAATAGAAGCCCCTTCTGAAGTAAGACTACTAACCATAATAACTCTTGTTGGATACTTTTTCATTATTATTTTTAATGCTTCGAGACCATTTAACTTAGGCATTTCAACATCTAATGTAATTATATCTGGTTTTAAATTCACTGCTTTTTCTACAGCCTCAAGTCCATCTCTGGCCATACCAATTACCTTCATGTTTGGTTGTTTATCAATTATATCTTTTAAAACCATTCTCATAAAAGCAGAATCATCAACTATAAGAACCTTAATTTTATCCATATTGCTACCTCCTCTTAGAAAAAAGAACAATAATGACCAGGAAAATTATCGCTATAATTATACCATATTTTGGACTCAAGTTGAAAATAGCCCTTCCAAAAATAATTACACCAATCACAACAGAAAATACGGCTGCAATTAAAACTATTGCAGCCGATATATCTTTTATTTTTCCGACTATATGATTATATTCAGGATTTATAAAATCCATTATCTTTTCAATTACCGTATTTAAACTTTCCATTAATAAAACGATCATAACAGCAAAAGCTATCCATAAAAATTCTATACCAGTTAAATTCAAAAAAAGAGAAATAAATAAAACTAAAAGTCCTATAAATATTTGAATTCTAAAATTATTTTGAGTGTTAAAAATTTCTGATAAACCTTTAGCTGCATATTTCACGCTATTAATAAATCTTTTCAATTATTCATATCCTCTTCCCAGTCTCGTCACTAAATGTTTATTTTTCAACTTATAAGTCTTATCTATAGAATTATATCCTAATTTCAAAGCACTTTCATCGAGTTCATGATAACTTTCTTTTACATTTTCTTTCATAGTTTCGATTAAAGCATCTATAGAAACTATATTTGTAACTTTTGCAAGCATACCTAATCCTACCATATTAGCAACATTTAAATGTTTTAATTCAGTATAAGCAAGTTTAGAAGGTGAAACTTTTAATATTTTTTTTGTTATTCTATTAGCAGTTTGTGGAATTTGATTTACAAATTCATCATCATAAAAAACAACTCCATTTTTCTTCAAAAATTGAAGATGAGGAAGCCCAAGTTCATGCATTATATAAATGACATCAAAAGTATCTGATTTCGGATAATCTATCTGTTCTTCATCAAATAAAACATCACAATAAGCCAATCCGCCTCTAACCTGTGCTCCAAAATGTTGAGTTTGAACAACCCAATACCCTTCTTTCATCAAAGCTTGCGCTAAGACCATTCCCATCAAAATATTACCTTGACCTGCTTCACCTGAAAATCTTATTGCTTTTGGAGTTGAAATAGAAAGATTCATCATTTAACACCTCCATTAACAACAGATTCTCTCATCTTCTCATAATATTCAAGATACCCTGCTTTATCTTCGTTTATAAATTCACCCATCACAATTTTTCCTTTTAATTCTTCTTTTGACATATCTTTAGATTTTGAAATAGAAATAGTATTATCTTTAAAATACTGATGAAGTTGAGCAGGTTTAGGCATACTATTATATCTTCCAAAATAAGTATGACAATTACTTATTACTTCAATAATAGAAATACCTTTATGTTTGATTCCTTTTTCAATAAATTTAGCAGTTTGTAAAAAATGATAGACGGTAGATCTTGCAACATATGTTGCACCAGAAGCAATTGCGAGTTGTACAGGATCAAATTGATTCTCAATATTTCCATAAGGTGCGGTTGATGCCAAAGAATCACTCGGGGTTGTAGGAGAATATTGACCACCTGTCATTCCGTAGATAGAATTATTAAATATAACCACAGTTATATCAAGATTTCTTCTACAAGCATGAATAAAATGATTACCACCAATAGCAAGCATATCTCCATCTCCACCCATAACAATAACATCAAGATCCGGTCTTGCTAATTTAACACCAGTAGCAAAAGCAATTGATCTACCATGTAAAGTATGCATAGTATTAAAATCGAGATAACCTGTTACCCTTGAAGAACAACCTATTCCCGATACAACGGCAACTTTATTCTTGTCCAATCCAAGATTATTTGCCGCTTCTAAAAAAGATTTCATAACTATACCATTACCACAGCCAGGACACCATACATGTGTCATTCTGTCTTTTCTCAAATAGTTAAAGTATTTTTCTGATGGCATTGATGCACCTCCAATTATTTTATTTGAAAAAAGAAATTAATTCATTATCTTAGTTTCAATATTACATTTCTTAAAAAATAATTTCGTCAAATTATCTGGATAAGGATTTTTAAAAACAACTTTTCCTATTCCAGCATTTATTATAAGCCTTGCACAAACAGAACAAGGTTGATGAGTTACATATATTATAGAATTATCTGTTTTAATACCAAATTTAGCAGCTTGCATCAAAGCATTTTGTTCAGCATGCAAACCGAAACATACTTCTTGATGTTCTCCGCTCTTTATTTCAAGTGCATCTCTTATACACCCTATATCTTTACAATGAGGAAATCCTGAAGGAGGCTGATTATAACCTGTTGCTAAAATTCTTTTATCTTTAACAATAATAGCCCCAACTTGTCTGTGTAAACAACTCGATCTTTCACTTACCAAAAAAGAAACTCTCATAAAATAATCATCCCAAGATTCTCTTGGACTTTTTATTACATTTTCAAAATCAATACTCTCAAGATATTTTGATACTCTATCTTTTAATTCCATTCTATTCCTCCATTTCTACTATCTTCAAAAATACATATCTGGAATGATTAAAACCATTTTCATTTAATTTTAATTTCTCATTTTTATCAAAAAAAGCAGAAAAATTTCCAATCAAATAATCTATGTATTTGTCAACATCTATACATTCATAACGCTTTTTTAATTCTCGTAAATCAATTCCTTCAAATAAGCGTAATCCCATAAATAAAGTCTCTTTAAAATCATCAAAAAAACTATTTTTGACTGAATATTCTTCAGGAAGTTCATCAGAATTTAATTTATTCATATACCGTGAAATATTTTTCTCATTTACATATCTGTTTCTATTATAATACCCACCAGCAGAAATGCCAAATCCGATATAATTCAAATTTCGCCAATAAAACTTATTATGATACGACTCTTTGTCAAAAATTGCCCAGCTTGAAATCTCATAACGTTTATAATCAAATTCATTTAATTTTGAATATATAAAATCAAGCCCCTCATCAAAAAAATCATCCTCTGGCATTAAAAATTTTTGTTTCATTTTTTCTAATAAAGAATCATGATCGCTATCATAAACATAATAAGAAATATGTTCTGGTCTATGTAACTTTATAAAATTTAAATTACTTTTAACTACCTTCAAATTATCTTCTGGTAAACCCATTATAAAATCAAAACTTATATTATCAAAAAAATTTCTCAATAAATAAATATTATCAGATATGGTTTCTGGGTAATAAGGTCTATTAACTAATTTCAAAATATTTTTATCAACACTCTGAACTCCTAAAGAAATTCTATTTATACCAGCTGATTTATATACTTCTAAATCTTTCTCATTCAAAATACCAGGATTCATTTCCATAGTAATTTCTTCAAAAGTTCCAAAAAAATTATCTTTTAAAAAATCCATTACTTCTTTAATATAAAACGATTTTACATAATTTGGTGTACCACCACCAAAATAAACCGTTTTAATAGAATTTTTCAATAGAAAATTTTTTCTTAACAAAATTTCTTTTTTTAAACAATTAAAATACTCTTTTTGCATTGATATATTTGTAGTAGATGGATAATCACAATATAAACATTTTGATTTACAAAATGGAATATGAAAATAAAGCGCCAGATCATTAGAGTTCAAAAAATATTCCTCCTCCATTTGAAGAAAAATAAATTATTAATGGTAAATCAAAATCTTTATCTATTAAATAAATTTCATAGTCCAGAGGCTCTTTAAAAACGGCATTTAAAGAAATTTCAAAATCATGGTTTAAAAATTCAAACCCATAATAACTAAATATATATGGATATATATTTAAATTATTTATTCCAAAACCTATTCCTAAAAAATTTGTGTAATATTTATCCAAAGTATCTATTTTAATACCACTTACAAAAGTATCGTTTCTAAAGCCTAAAGTAATTGGTAATTTAAAATATTTATCTGAATACCCATCAAATCTATACGAATTTATTTCATCAAAAGATATTAAACTTAATCCACCTTTAAAATATCCAGGGACTAAAATTTTATTAAAACTGTATGAATATTCATGAAAACCACCAGTAAATACCTCTGTTCTTGAAAAACTATTACTCTTAATAATACCTAATAAATCATTAGAAGATCTCATTTCATATCCAAAAACAAAATTTGAATTATAAATTGGAATATTTAAAAAAGCCGAAAATAATCTTTCACCTGTCTTAATTTTGACCTCTCTAAAAAAAATTTTTTGTGTAATAAAAGATCTATGTAAATCATTGAAAGAAACTTTAGCATTAATATCTTTTAAATCTTCACTTCCAATACCAATATTAAAATAAAAATCATCTGAAGTACTTGGAATATTATATAAATTTATATTATACGAAGAAAAAGATAAAGATACAATGATTAAAAAAATACTAAAAAAAACTTTTTTCATATATATACCTCCTCAAAAGGCAAAACCGGGCTATAATACCCGGTCTTTATTTTAATAAGTCTAAAAATATTTCATTAACTTTTGAAGGATTGGCCTTTCCTTTTGTTTGTTTCATAACTTGCCCAACGAAAAAACCGAGTAAGTTGTTCTTACCATTTTTATATTTTTCAACATTTTTAGGATTAGCTTTTAAAATTTCTAAAGCCATTTTTTTCAATTCTTCATCATCATCAATCTGTTCAAGTCCTTTTTCTTTTACTATAATTGATGGCATTATTCCTTCAGAATAAACTTGTGGGAAAATATCTTTAGCTATTTTTGTAGATATTTTATTAGAATCCAAAAGATCCTTTAAATCTTTTAAATGTTCTGGTTTAAAGTTCAAATCATTTACTTCATCTTCATTTTCTTTCATAAGTCTTAAGATATCTCCTATAAACCAATTAGATACAAATTTTCCATCTTTTACAATTTCTACACATTCTTCATAAAAATCTGCAAATTCTTTATTAGAAGAAATAACATCTGCATCATATTCTGGAATATCATAATTTTCAACAAATCTTTTCGATTTTTGTTCGGGTAATTCAGGTAATCTATTTTTTACTTTTTCTATTCTATCTTTTTCAATCACTAAATAAGGTATATCTGGTTCTGGAAAATATCTATAATCGGCTTCTTCTTCTTTTGTTCTCATAGAAAATGTTGATTTAGTAGTTGCATCCCAACCTCTTGTTTCTTGAACCATATTCTCATTATTTTTTAAAACTTCTATTAATCTTTCTCTTTCGTATTCAAGAGCCTTTTCGACAAATTTAAAAGAATTTATATTTTTTATTTCAACTCTTTTTGATGATTTTCCAGTTTCTTCATCAATAATAGAAATATTAGCATCACATCTCAAAGCACCTTTTTCCATATCTCCAGAAGAAATATTAGCATATCTCAAAATATCTCTAAGTTTTTCCATAAATTCTCTTGCTTGAGAAGGGCTTTTTATATCTGGTTCTGTAACTATTTCTATTAAAGGTATACCAGCTCTATTATAATCAATCAATGATTCTTTAGCAGTTGAAATTTGATCTCCTTGATGAAGCATTTTTGCTGTATCTTCTTCCATATGTATTCTATTAATTCTAATTTTATCACCATCAATTTTTATATACGCATCACTTACAATGGGATAAAAATACTGTGTTATTTGATATCCTTTTGGGAGGTCTGGATAAAAATAATTTTTTCTATCAAATTTAGAAATTTCATTAATTTTTCCATTTAAAGCTAATCCAGCCATAATTGCTAAATCTACTGCTTCTTCATTTAATACCGGTAAAGAACCTGGTTGTCCAGAACAAATTGGACATACATTTTTATTAATTTCATTTTCAAAATGATCCGCTGAACATTTACAAAAAGCCTTTGTTTTAGTAAGTAATTGAGTATGAATTTCTAATCCTATAATAGTTTTATACATTATTCATCAGCTCCCAGCTTAAAAATTTGATTAGCAAACCCAAGAAGTTTCGCATCTTCAAGCCTTCTTCCCATAAACTGTATCCCAAATGAAAGATGATCTATATTTCCAAAAGGCACTGAAATAGCAGGAGTTCCAGCAAAATTAGCAGGTATAGTAAATATATCCATCAAATATCTATCAAGTGGAGAAAGCTTTTCATCAAATTTAGGTGGTAACACAGGAGCTGTTGGTGTTAAAATAAAATCATATTCTTTAAATATCTCTTCTATTTTTGTTTTTATTAAATTTCTAACTTTCATTGCTTTAGAAAAATATGCATCATAATAAGCAGAAGATAATGTAAAAGTTCCCATTAAAATTCTTCTCTTAACTTCTATACCGAAACCATTATTTCTAGTATTTTTATACATATCCGTTAAACCCTCTCCATCTATTCTATTTCCATATCTTGCCCCATCAAATCTTGAAAGATTTGATGATGCTTCAGACGGAGCTATAATATAATAAGCAGCAACAGAATATTCCATTTCTGGAATATCTACTATATCAATAGTTACTTTATTTGCTTTAATTTTATTAACAGCATTATCAAAAGCTTTTTTTACATTTTCATCTTGAATTTTATCATATACAATTGATGGAATAGCTATTTTTATATCAGAAAAATCTTTATTCAAATATTCCATAAGATTTTCTTCAAAAGATATAGTTGTTGAATCTTTTTCATCTTTACCTTTCATAATATCAGTAATCAAAGCTACATCAAAAACATCTTTAGCCAAAACACCGATTTGATCTAAAGATGAACCAAAAGCAGTTAATCCATATCTTGACAAAACTCCATAAGAAGGTTTAAATCCAACAACACCACAAAAAGAAGCCGGTTGTCTAACAGATCCTCCAGTATCAGAACCAAGTGCAAAAGGAACCATGCCACAAGAAACTGCTGCTGCAGACCCTCCAGAACTTCCACCAGAAACCCTGTTCAAATCAAGAGGATTTTTCACTGGTCCATAAACAGAATATTCATTTGTTCCGCCCATTGCAAACTCATCCATATTTGTTTTTCCTATAACAGAAAACCCTCTATTTATTAATCTTTCTACGACGGTTGCAGTATATACAGATCTATAATCTTTTAAAATTTTTGAAGAACAAGTCATAGATGTATTTAAAATATTTATATTATCTTTAACTAAAAAAGGTATACCATAATAATCTCCATTTGAATTTCCATAAACAATATCTTGAGAAATTACAGCATTAATATCTTCATTTTTATCTTCAATAATCTTTTTATAATCATCTATAACTTTTTTACCTTTTAAATCATTAAGCATTATCGGACCTCCTTTTAATGTTTATTACTTCATCTAAATCTTTAGAATTTATTTCATATTTCTTAGAACACCATGAACAATGAACTGCAAGTTCATTATCTTTTTTCATCTCTTCAAGTTCATCAAAATTAAAAGTTATTAAAGAATTTAAAACTTTTTCTTTTGAGCAATTACAAACAAAAGAGGAGTTTTTATATTCAATATAATCTGGATTTCCAAAAACTTTAATTATATCTTCAAGAGATTTTTTTCTTAATAATGAAGATATAGAATCCATATTTATAAAAGTTTTTTCAAAAAAAGCTATATCTTCATCTTTCATAGTTCTATCTAAAATCTGCAACATCAATCCTCCAGCTGAAACTATACCTTCTTTATCAGCAAAAACTCCCAAACTTACAGCTGAAGGAACTTGTTCAGATTGATTCATATAATAAGCTATATCTTCAGCAATTTCTCCATTTATTAAAGGCATATTAGAAACAACTGGTTTTTTTAATCCAAGATCTCTTATAACATTTAAAGAGCCATTTTTTAAAACTTTAGAAACATCAAATTTGCCATTTTCTTTAAATACTGCTTCCAATTTTTTATTTGAAATATAACCTTTAACTTCAAGATTTGAGTTCGATTGTGCAACTATATCTCCAACATCATCATTTGTTGAAATCATAAGAGTTACCCTCTCTTTTTCACTCATCCAACTTCCAAGTAAAATTGAAGCTGACAAAAGTCTTCCTAAAATTACAGAAGACATTGGAGAAAGATCATGCCTAATGACTGATTCTTTTACTATATCTGTAGAGTTTGTGCAAACTACTCTAACTCTATTATCAAAAAAACCTGCTTGTACGACATTATTTAACATGTTACCACCTCGTTGTAATCTTAACTTCAGATGCACTTGGAATAATTGAATATTTTTTTAATATTTCTCTATCATCTAATTTCATATATATTCTAACTATTTGAATCAAATTACTTTCCATAAGCTTATAAGCAGGATATTTTTCATAAACTTGTTCAAATGAAATAATATCTTCATTAATATCTTTTATATAAACATCACTCGCTAAAAATTCTTTAGGATGAACCAAAGATAATTTATAAGGAGAATCTATTTTAAATATCAAATCAAAATCTTCAAGAATTTTCCTAAGTATTTCTTTATCCTCTTTATCTATATCAAGATCTAAAGTTTTTTCAATATTTTCTTTGATGATATTCAATGAATTTTCAGCAACAGACATACTAACAACAGAAGGATCTACTCCAGTCATTGAAAAAGGAATTTCCATAACAAGTTTCCATAAATCTCTTTGTTTTAATCTCATAATTATTTCATGTGCATAAAAAATTTTATTCGATTTTTCCATAAGATTTGAATTCAAAGTTAAATCATATCTATCTTTTTCATATATAATATCATATAGAAATTCAAGTTCATTTATAATACTTGAATCTGTTAATTTTACAAATTTTTCAGGTGTTTCAACTCTCTCTTTAAGATCTAAAACATCATATGCAACTTTTAAAACTTCTTGAAGCATTTGATCTGCAGCTCTTGAAGTTTTATGAAAATAAACATTTTTATACATCATAAATCTTGAAAATAAAGAAGTATATATATCATCTATTACTTTTATAGAATAAACTATTTTTCCATTATTATGCATTCCTGAATTTCTTATAAGCCTATCAACAGCACCAGTACCAAAATGTCTTGTTCCTGCATAATATGAATCTCTTAAAACAAAATCAAGTCTATCAGCACCTAAAGGACCTTGAACTATGTTAAAATCAACACTTCCAGTATTTTCACCTTCAAAAACTTCTATTACAAGATTCATCAATTCATTTAATGCTTCATCGATATTATCATCGCAAACTTCTTTTTTTATAGTTAGGCTTAAATCTTTATAAAAATCATTTTTAGTTCTATGATCATTTATATTATAAAAACCTTTTTTTATATCTTCTATTAATTTCCCTTTTATTATTCTTTCTCTAAATTCATCATGGCCATCCTTATAACCCATCTTTTTATAAACAATATCATCAAATTGATGTGAATAAGGGCCATGACCAATATCATGAACCAATCCAGCAATTCTTAAAACTCTATATTTAGAATGATTTTCTGGGTAAAGATGTTTAGCATAAAGACCTGAAAGGTGCATTACTCCCAACGAATGTCCAAAACGGGTATGTGTTGCAGATGGATAAACATATTCCGCACCTGCAAGTTGGCTTAAATACCTAAGTCTTTGCATAGAAGGAGTATCAGTTATAACTATTTCTAATGGATATAAAAATATTTCAGAATGAATAGGATCTCTGGATACTTTATAATAAAGTTCATTATTCATAATAAACACTCCCTCTATAAAATACGCTTAAGTGAATATTTCATGATAATTCATAGAAATTAAAAAAAACAAAAAAATATAAAAGATAATAAATAATGAAAGAAAT
>NZ_JASUSU010000056.1:0-18894 GCF_030445905.1 Oceanotoga sp.
TTTTATATTATAATTTTCTCTTAATAAATATTGTTGACAAACGTCTTCAAAAACAAATCCTGTATATTGATTTAAATATGGTTTAATTTTTTTATCATAAACAAAATCTATCATTCCTTGCTCAATCAAAGAAAAATTTGTAAATATAAACCTATAATAAAATTTAAACATATTATCTTTTAATTTATAAATTGATTTTCTTGAATTTATTTTTTCTGTTATTGGAATTTCTTTTTCTATTATTTCTAGTTCAATCAAGGTATTTAAATATTTACTAGTCTTATCAGGTCTTTCTTGAATTTTTGTAGCTATTTCACTTATTTTAGTATAACCATTTGCAACTGATTCAATAATTGAGTTATATATTGCTGGTTCTCTCAATTCTTGTCTTAATAAATTTTTTGGTTCTTCTATTAAATATGAACTACTATCTAAAAAATTTTCTTTTATGTTTCCTTCAATATTTAAATCATAGTCAAATTTATTTAAATACTGTGGAATACCTCCTAAAATACCATAATTTATAACAGAATCAATTTTTGTATATTTTTTTGAAAATTTTATAGAATCATAAAATCCAAAAGGATTTATTTTCATTTGTCCTGTTCTTCTTCCAAACAGCGGACTTTTTTCACTCAATACTTCTTTTTCCATAAAACTTATAGAAGATCCACAAAGTATTAAAAATAAATTAGTATTTTTTAATTTTTGATCTATTAAATTTTGTAATAAAGATAAAATACTTAAATTTGAATTTGCAATATATGGAAATTCATCTATTATTAATATTATTCTTTCATCTTTTGATTTTTCTCCTATAAAATTAAATGCTTTTTCCCAAGAAAGAAATTTATCTATTAAATTACTCATTTTAAAATGACTTAATATTAATTCAGAAAATTTGTTTAATGCAATTGTATCGTTAAACTCTTCAGCAACAAAAAATATTCCACTTTTATCTTTTAAAAATTCTTTTAATAAAGTAGTTTTACCAACTCTTCTTCTACCATACATTACTAAAAATTGGAATCCTTTTTTATTATTCATTTTATTTAATTTTTGTAATTCTTTTTCTCTTCCAATAAACATATTTCACCTCCCAATCAATCATAACACATTTATTAACTTATGAGTAATTAACTTTAGAGTTAATTACTCATAAGTTAATTATTTTTATTATATCATTGTTCTGTTCTCCAATTTTTTTCCTATGCAAAATATTATTTCCAGCAATTTATGCTCTAATAATATAAATATATATTAAAAAATCAGGATTTTCACCCTGATTTCATTCTATCTTTATATCTTTTTCTATACTTTCTTTTGTTCAAATTCATCTATATTATTATAATTCTCCGCCAATCCTTTTAAATTTATTAACAAGTGCAGTGATTTTTTCTAAAACGCTTTTTTTCTTTTCTATATAATTAGAATTAAGTGGACTCATTTTAGGTAATATTTCTTTTAATTCTGTTCCATTTTCACTTGCATATTCTTTTTTTAATGAATTTAAAATATATCTTTTTGCTGATTCTTCGTTTAGTTTTTCTTCTTTTATTAACTTTTCTACTTCACGCTTTTGTTCTTCTTGAGCAAATAAATAAAAAGATTCAAGTATACTCGCTTTATCTTGAATTTTATCTAAATTCGTTTGATTTATAAAATCTACTATCAAACTTTCTTTTGCACGATTGTCAACACTAGAACGAATCAAACGACGTATATCTTCAATTAATGCTTCTTTATTATTTGATTTTTTATTATTTTCAAAAATTAATTCAAGAATATAATCCAAATTTATTTCTTGAGACTTTAGAAGATCCACTTCAAAAACAACATCTTCCCAATCAACAGAAGACTCTTCAACTTCCTTATTATTTTTTTGAATACGAAACCATTCACGAATATCATTATATGTAGAACGATAATCCTGAACATTTCTTTCTTCAAGCACCTTAACTTTTTTCATATTTTCTATTTCTTAATCATTTACAAAATAATCTTTTTTAAACTTTTCTAATTGTTGCTCATCATTATAATCAACTTTTTGAAAAGCTTTTAAAGCTGTAAATTCATCATAATTTTGCAAAATATTCTCAATTTTCAAATACTCACCAAAAAGTTTAGCAAAATCTCTCTTATCTTTTTCCATAACTATTTTTTCTACATTTGGAAAACGTTCATTCAGTTCTTCAACTACATCAAGATATCCACGACATGCATTATTAGTCAAAATATCACTAAAACCTTCCAAATATTCTTTATAACTTTTTTCTAATATAATATTGTTTTTAGTATTAGATTTACCAAAAAGTTGAATTGCATCTATTGTAGCGGTTTCTAAATCTCTAAATGTAACTATATTCCCAAAAGTTTTTGTAGAATCATAAATACGATTTGTTCTAGAAAAAGCTTGAATTAAACCATGAAATCTAAGATTTTTATCTACAAATAAAGTATTTAAAGTAGGAGCATCAAAACCTGTTAAAAACATTCCTACAACTATCAATAAATCAATTTCTTTATTTTTCATTTTATTAGAAAGATCCCGATAATAATTTTGAAATCCTTTACTATCTACTCCGTAATTGCTTTTAAACATCTTATTATAATCATCAATTGCCGAACTTAAAAATTCTTTTGCACTACTATTCATTGCAGATACTTCAAAAGATTCATCCATTATTTCTCCTTGAGCCGTTTGTTCTTCATTTGCAGCAAAAGAAAAAATAGTAGCTATTTTAAGTGGCTTCTCAATATCTTTTTGTAAATTATTCAACGTTTCATAATACATTTTAGCTGCATCAACACTACTAACAGCAAGCATTGCATTAAAACCTTTTCCATTAGCATTTAAGCGATGAGTTTTTACTTTAAAATTATTTAAAATATATTGAGATATTTCTCTAATTCTTTCAGGATGTAATAAAGCTTCTTTATTTTCAGCAGCAGATAACTTCTCTTCATCAACTTCTTTTTCAATATCTTTAAACTTAGGACGAACATCATTATAATCCACTTTAAACTTCAATACTTTTTCATCTCTAATAGCATCTGTAATTACATAAGAATGTAATTCTTCACCAAAAACTGAAGCAGTAGTTTCAGACCCTAAAGCATTTTCAGGAAAAATAGGCGTACCTGTAAATCCAAATTGATAATACTTTTTAAATTTCTTTTTTATATTCTTTTGAGCTTCATCAAAAATAAAAACCACTTGCTTATCATATACAGATAATTCAGATTCATTTTTAATCAAATTATTTAATTTTTGAATAGTAGTAACTATGATTTTATTATCATCTTTTTCAATATTACGCTTTAATCCAGCGGTACTTTCAGAACCATTTACACTATCTGGAGAAAAACGCTGATACTCTTTCATAGTTTGATAATCTAAATCTTTTCTATCCACTACAAAAAAAACTTTATCAATAAAATCAAGTTCAGTAGCCAATCTAGCAGCCTTAAAACTAGTTAGAGTCTTACCAGAACCCTATCGTGTCAAGGGTATGATACAAAATATTTTACTTAAGAAGATCAATTGATTAATTAAATAATTAATCTTATCCATCAAATTAAATTAAGATATCCTCGATTCATATAATGTAACTATCTAATTTGGTTTTTTTGTTATTATTATTTTAGATCAAGTACTTTTTCAATTTTTAATTTCTTTTGTTTAATCATTATATTCATCTTCAGATTCCATATAAATCTTTCCTATTTTTTGTGCAAAATTTAGCATAGTTTTTTTAAATTCTGTTGGCTCTCCCTTTCTTATTAAAACTTTTATTTTTTGGGGGAGTTCATTATATAATTGCTTTAATTGTGATAAATGTTCATTTAATTCTAGGTCCGAGCCATCCTTATAGATTGTTTTTATTTTATCATCAATAATTCTTGTAATATCTTCACTAGTTGCCTTTTCAGATTTAGTACCTCTACGAACATATATGGTATCTTCTTCTAATCCTTCTGTTTGATTAAGAGAAATAAATGGCAACCTATCTGGAGTATCATTTACAATTAAAACCTGAAACTTTTTATTTTCTACAGCCTGATATTCAGAACCTTTATACTCAAAATTGAAAATTTCATAATGGAGATTGGGTGAAACATACCTAGCAAGGTCATTGTTTATATCAGCATCATCTTTGAATTTTTCTAACCCTCTTGGTTCAAAAGTGCCATCATCTTTTTGCTTTATACCAAATATAACCACTCCATCTCTAGAATTTCCCATAGCTAAAACTAATTTAGCTAATTTCCCTTTATTTATCCAGGTCTCTTTAAAGTCAAATTCATCTAGCTCTCCAAAATTATTCTTTAATAATTCCCGAAATTTATCTTTTGTAGGACTTTCTAAGAAATCTTCATAGAAAATATCTTTAAAATGTTTCTTCATAGAACCCTCCCTTTCCTATCACCTTTAATAAAGTATATCATCACTAATAATTATAGTACAAATCTTTTCTTCTATATAAATAATTCTTCAAAAAGTAGGTATGCTTTTAAAACCAATGTCTCTGGTAACATTATATGTTTTTATATGAAACACCCCCAAATCTCTAGATTATTTGATTTGGAGGTGTATAAGCATATTTTTTTATAGATACTTCATTAAAAGTTTTCTTAAGAACCTTTATAGGAAAAAAAGAGACCCTATTGGTGGATCTCCTTCTATTGTACTAACAATATTCTATTTTTTCTATACCCTTACCTGAAATGTATATTGTTTTGATATATTTAGCTACTACATCTTCAGTAAGACTTTCTATAGTTCCACTTTCTTTCAGTTCCTTATCAATAACTTTTATACGTTTATTATTCTCTTCAGTGGATTCTTCTAATTGATCTTTTAAGCCTATAAAGGCTTCTCTTGAAATCTTACCAAACTTATAATTTTCAAATTCGATTCTTTTCTTCTTTGAAAGTTCATCATTCTTTTCATAGAGTTTTTTCTGTTCCTTTAGGAGTCTTTCTTTTTCTGCCTTATCTGTGTGAAACCTATCTTTAAGAATTTTAAAGACATCCTCTTCTAAATCCTTATAATGATGCAACTTTTCTTCCTGGTCTAGCATCCTGCAATAATAACAGTAGAGATTTATACCTATTAACTCTTTTCCATTGGAACTTTTAAGAAATCTTATTTTATAACCGCACTTGTTGCATCTTACAAAGGGAGCAATAGGACTGTTTTTATATTTGCTCTTTCCACCATAGAATTTATTTTTATGCCTTGATTTTAGTAGTTCACTTACCCTATCAAAGGTTTCTTTGCTTATAATGGCTTCATGGTTATTGTAAATCTTTTCCCATTCTTCCTTAGGATGATAAGTAACACTACCACCATCAAGCTTACTTTTGCTTGTCTTATTAAAGACCATTGTTCCAGTATATACTTCATTTTTTAAAATCCTTCTAACCATACTATGAGACCATATTGTTTGCTCTACAGTAGAAAACCACCTATTAGAATATGAGTCATAGCCTTTAATCTGGTTTCTTCTTGCTCTAGCAGTAATAACACCTTCATCATTAAGGATTTTCGCAGTTTCATTTAAAGTATATCCTTCAAGGATAAGCTGGAATATATATCTGACATTATCTGAAACCGATTCATCAATGATAAGCTTGTACTTATTTTTAGGATCTTTTAGATATCCATATGGCGGTGTTCCTGTGGTATATTTCCCTTGCTTTCTAGCTGTGTAAAGGGCAGTAGTCATCTTTTCTGAAATATCTCTACTATAATAATCATTAAGAAGATTTTTAAATTGAATATCTAGCTCTGTACCATTATGGCCTTCCTTATCACTATCATAGCCATCATTTATTGCTATAAATCTAACTCCCATAAAAGGAAAGATGTTTTCAAGATAATCACCCATTTCAATATAATTTCTCATAAATCGTGACATATCTTTTACTATAATACAGTTAATCTCTTGTCCCCTTACTTTTTTAAGGAGCATATCAAGTCCTGGTCTTGAAGTAGTACTTCCACTATATCCTTCATCGATAAATTCTTCTATATTTGCTTTTTTTAGTTCTTGGTCATTAAAGATGAAATGCTTAATTATATTTCTTTGAGAATTTATAGTTTCTTCTGTTTGTTTTTGTCTATCTCTTTCAGAAAAAGAAATCCTCATATAAATAGCAATATTATTCATTTGATTTCATCTCCTTACCAGCCAGATAGCCCTTTAAACTAATTTTTATAGTTTCATTATCATATACATCAATACGGTCAATGTATTTAGGGATAATTTCTTCATCTAGTTTAATATCATTATAGGAAGTTAAATAATTAAATAGCTCCAACTCTTCTTCAGTCTTAGCTTCTATAGATAGAATTTCTAAATCAAGATTACTTAATTCTTTTTCATAGCTGCTTAATCTATTTCTATTTAATATCCTTTCTTCTAGGTATTCTTCCTTTTCAAGCTTTCCTAAGCTATAGGCTTCATATAACTTTTTTAAATCTGAATTAAGCTTAGAAATCTTAAGAGAAAGGGATATCCGATGTTTTTCTACCACATCAATATTCATCTTGCTTATATCAATTATTCTATCTTTACAATCTGCTCCACTTGCATCAATATTCAGCACATTCCTTAGTTTTTTTATTACTAATCTATCTAAATCCTCTTCCATGATAGAAATATAGGGTGTTTCTAGTATAACCCCATTGTTTTCTTCATTTGTAAATTTATAATAATAGAACTTAGCATTCTTCTTTCTACTTTTTATACAATTTCTTTTTAAAATAAGCTTAGTATTGCCATCAAAGATTAGACCTTTATATTTATTTATTGGCTCTCTTTTAAGGTCATGTCTTGTTATTTTAAAGTGATCTTTTTCCTTATTATAATCCAATATCTCCTGGGCTGCTTTAAATAAATCCTTTGGAATTATAGCTTCATGAGTATCTTCTACAATTATCCATTCATCTTTAGGCTTTTGCCTATAATGGCCAGATTTTTTACCTGGAACATTTTCCTTAGTTCCTTGAACAAGACAACCTGTATAGACTCTTTGCCTAAGCATATTTGCTATTGTACCTTTCCTCCATTGTGGCTCTCCAGGTTCACGCAAAATATTACCTGTTTTATTATAGGCACTTGATGTAGAGATATTATCTTCGTTAAGCTCTTTAGCAATTTTAAATGTATTTTCACCAGCTACATATCTAGTAAATATTCTCTCTATTATCTTTTTGCTTACTTCATCAGGCTCAAGTTTTCTTCCACCATCTTTTTCTACTACCTTATAACCAAATGGTGGATTTGAACCTATAAAGAATCCTTGCTTGGCATTTAATCTCTTGCTTGTTTTAACCTTATAACCAATATCTTTTGCATACATGTCATTTATAAGGTTCTTTATTAGCATTTCAAAGGATAATTTTGCATCAATACCTCTTTCTGTATCAATCTTATCTACTACAGAAATAAATCTTACTCCTAAAAAGGGAAATACCTTGTCTACAAGTCTGCCCATTTCAAGATGCTCTCTACCAAGTCGTGATAGGTCTCTTATTATAATACAATTTATAAGACCATTTCTCACATCATCCATCATTTCAATATATCCAGGCCTGTCAAAATTTGTTCCAGAATACTCATAGTCTGTATAAACCTTGACTAAATTCATATTTTCACTGTTGGCATATTCCTGACAGATTTCAATTTGGGTTTCAATAGAAGATGATTTATTCCTCCATTCCTCTGTTCTTTCTTGTGACAGCCTAGTATAAATTCCAGCCCTAAATGAACTAAGAGTTTTCTTTTCTTCTGTCTTTATAAGATTCCTTCTAGATATTCTAGCCATTAACAACTACCCCCTCTCTTGGAGTGGTTAAGTTCTTAGTAGCTATCGTGTTAAAGGGAATAAGGTTTGAAGCATTGCCTTTCTTTACTCCACTTATTATTCTCTTTAATATATCTAGTTTTTCCATATCATTAAAAAAAACTGCTATTTTAGATCTACCTTCTTGGTCTTTTTCCTCTACCAATATCCTATCTACAAATAAAGCGAGGGTTTGCCTGTCTATACTTTCAATGTTTTTATACTTCTCCAAATCAGTAAGCCAGTTTTCCTTAGAGGAAAGTATATCTTTTAGGTCTTCATAGGCTTTCTTTCTGCTTATCATCTGCCCCTCTATATCCTTAATTTTGAGCTGATAGCTTTTTCTAAAGGATTGAAATTCATCTTCGTCAATTAGCCCATCTTCCAAATCAAGGTAAAGAGATTTTCTAAGGGTTTCATACTTCTTCCTGTCAGCAATTAAATCATCTAAATCCAATTGGTATTTTGTTTTACTTAAATCAGTTTCTCTTATTCGTGTAAACAATTCTTCTTGGTATTTAATATGCTGCCTAAGGATAAAATCCAATGATGATAAAATATCTTCCTCTTTTATACTGTGTCTTGAACAACCATTTCCTCTATTGTATAAACCACAGATATAATAGATTTTATAACCATCCTTTGTTTTTTGCCTTCTTCTAATAAGTTGATTCCCACAATCTGCACAATAAAGAAGACCTGTTAGAAAATCAGGTTTTGATTTTCTATTAAGGATATCTCTTCCCATCATCTTATTGGCTACATTAAACATAGTTTCAGTCACTATAGCCTCATGAGTTCCTTCTACCTTAATCCAATCCTCTTCTAAGACCTTAATCTCTTTATTAGACTTATAATTAAGCTTGGTCCTTTTCCCTTGTTCAAGAACTCCTATATAAACCCTATTTTCAATAATCCTATTTATCATCTTTGCCTGCCATTTGTTTTTATTACTGGCAAAACCTGTTGAATAATTAGAACCTTGGCTTTCCTTATAGGTTCCAGGGGTTTGGATCCCAAGCTTATTAAGCTCATCTGCTATAACCTTTGAAGAATAGCCTTCAATTTTCATTTCAAATATCTTTCTTATTATATGAGATACATTTCTATCAACTATAAGATGGTTCTTTTGCTCCTTATTTTTCTTATATCCATAGGGTGCAAATGCCCCTATGAATTCTCCTCTTTGTCTTTTAGTTTTTTGAGAGCTTTTTACTTTCATAGATATGTCTCTGCAATAACTATCATTAATAAAGTTTTTTATAGGAAGAATAAGATGTGTGTCACTTACATCAGCACTTTCACTATCATAGTTATCATTAACTGATATAAATCTGACTCCCATTTGAGGAAAAGTTTTCTGAAGAAACTTTCCCGACTCAATATAATCTCTCCCAAATCTTGAAAGGTCTTTAACAATAATTGTTTTGCAGTCTTTCTTTTCTAGGTCATTAATCATTCTTTTAAAATCTGGTCTGTCAAAGTTTGAACCTGTATAACCATCATCAATAAATTCTTTGATAATCTTAAAACCTGCCTTGTCAGCATAACTTTTAATAAGCTCCCTTTGATTAGTAATAGAATTGCTTTCACCTTCATCACCATCGTCTCTTGATAGACGAAGATACATATAAGCTTTAGTTCTTTCCATTTCTCTTCTCTCCTTAATAAATATTTTGGGTGCAATTTATTAAGGATTTCAGAAACTTTATATTTTTATCTTACCGCACTTATATATATCTGTCAGCACCCTAAATCCTTAATTCTAATTTACATAAATCTTCAACAAAATCATCCATACTAACCTTTGTCTCTCCTATACAACAATTAACAAGAACATTGCCTACCTGGATAAAAAGATTCTTTCTACCTTCAGGTATTGCTTCTAGTTCTTGGGCTAAATATCTTTCTTTTGATAATTCATCTTTATATCTATAATTGACAGAAGAAGAGTTCTCATTTTTATTTTTTATAGTTTTCATCTTGATACCCCTTCTTTCTTTAATACTTTTTATGTAAGTTTTTTGACATTGACAAGTGCCTTGGCAGCTACATAGGAATTTCACCTCTCCCCTTTTCTCGATGGGAAGCAACAACGTATAGAAGTATCATTATCACCATTTATATCTTCGCAAGAAAGAATGCCAGTCCTTTCCTGTAGCAAACTATTTATCGCTCACACTTTTGTTTCCTTTGCATTTAGCGTTATGCAAGTATTTATTTAAACCAAAGCTTGGCCTTAGCAAGGTGATCATGGCGTAGTTTCTACTGGCTTCATAAATGGATAAAGTCTTGTCCTGGTCTATTTAGTTTTCAAAGTTCAAAATATATAAATTTTTATTATTATATAAAGGACTGCATTTTGCCCCTTATATATAACAGTGAAAAAACCACCCCCTTGATTCGCTTTTTTAAAAACTTTTTATTTTTCTTTCCAATCTTCTAAAAAGATTTTTAATTTCTTTAAGGTTTTTTCTTTTCTTCTAAATACTGCTCCTTGGCTAATATTTAATCTTTTTGCTAAATCTCTTTGGGGAACTTCATCAAAAAAAAGAGCCTGGATAATTTCCCTTTCTTCTGGGCTTAATTTATCCAAGGCTTTATTAAGTGCTTCTATTTGCATTTTTACTGCTACTAATTTTTCTACATCAACTGCTTTATCTATAAGTCTCTCCTCCATGCTCTTGTCTGTTTCATCTAATACAAATTCAGAGAAACAACCTAATTTATTCTCTTTGTCTAGCCTATTAAGATAATTCTCTCTATTGGTTTCTTGCCAATATCCTTTATATACTTTTTCTGATACATCCACCTTGGTATCTTCAAGGAATATATAATAGTTCTTTTTATTTTCTTTCATTTTCTTTCCTCCTGTGAATTTAAAATTTTCAATTTAAAATTCACAAAGAGGAGGTTCTCTAATGTATTTCACCTGTTTCACCTCAATTTAGGGCAAAAGAAGACAAGTGTAAGAGCCACTTGTCTTCTTCAAACCTTATATTTAGGCATAAAAAAACCTCCATTTTTCCAAACAGAGGTTGCCTATTATATTGAGTGTAACAGGCTTAAAGTCTCATTACAGTACCAAAAGGGTTCCAGTTTTATCCCATTTTAGTCCCATAAAAGTCTCATTTTATAATTCAATTTTATAATCTATCTTATCTTCTGCTACTTTTAGCTTACAATTTGATAAGTCTTCATAATTTCTATCGAAAACACTATATCCAAAAAGCATGACTCCAAATATGAGTATAGCTTTATTCATATATCTATAATAGGTGGATCTTGAAATTAAAAGCAATTCAGAAATTTCCTCATTACTTCTTATTTTTTTCTCAAAATATTTATAAGTAATAATATCTGCATAAATTTCACCCTTGTTTGGATAAGCACTTAATCTAGATAAAGCATCATCCATAAGCTTAAGTAAAAATATGCTTTGTTGTGTATTTAAGAGCTGGCTTTCAACCTTCTCTATGTTAATATCCTTATCTATTTCTAATATAGATAGGACAATATCATCCAAATGTTTTCTTTTTGTTTCGTAAAATATATTATCTAGATTTTCTATATGGTCCTGGATGTGGAAATCTACTTTTCGATACAAACTCAGGAGAAGTTTAATATCATTCCTTAACTTCTTTTTATCTAGATTTTCTAATTTGTATTCCTTTATCATCCAATTAAAATTCATGATATACCCTCCTCCTAACGAAAATAAAGTTTCTTTTGCGTCCTAGACCAAAGTCCCAGAATACCCATTCCGTAATATCCCAGGATTTTGCATTAACTTGCATTTTTACTCCCTCCTTAATATGTTGTTGTAACTAGGAATATTCTTCCCATAAAATCCTTTTCTTTTTTACTAATTGCTTTTGTTATCCTTACTCCATCCTTCTTATTTCTCAAATCCTTAATTATAATTAAATCTCCCTCTTTATAACTAGCCTTGGTATCTACAAAAATTATACTTCCATTGACTATACCATGTGGTAAAATCCCCCTACTATCATCAGCTAGGTAGGAGATAATCTGTCCTTTTGCCTTATATCCTTTTATTCCTATAATGTCCTCACAATTTCCTGGACCATACTTGATTTTCTTTTCTCCAAACTTATCCTCTTCCATCTTGTCTCCCCCTATCTAGTTCCACCAGGTAGAGTTACTATTTCATTTCTCTCCATAGGCATCTTAATATCTCCCATAAGACCAGCATAAGAAATAGAATAGTCACCAAATCTCTCTCTGATTTTAAAGAAGGCATCATCTACCTTCTCTCTCTTTATTAGTTTTGAATAGTCCTCATAGAAGCTTAATTGACTTCCATTCTTCTCTCCTATTAGATTTATTGCTCTAATAGTTAAAGCTCTGATAGGACTTTCCCAACTATACTTTTCTAAGAAGAGGTCATAAGCTTCTTCTGCTAAGATAGTAGAAGATAGACTAGGGTAGGATATCTGTCTTTGATATTGCTTAGATAATAGATTGTTATTTTTAACGGATATTTGAATTCCTCCAGCTAAGTATCCATAGCTTCTTAAGGCCTTGGATACTCCAAAGGATAATTCTCTAAATACCCTATAAACTTCTAAGTTGTTTTCTAAATCTTCTGTAGTAGTTATTCCTCTCCCTACCGACTTAACTGGATCCCTATAGTCCCTATCAGTTACTGAACTATAATCTCTACCATTGGCATAGTTCCATAAATAAACTCCATTAATACCTAGCTTCATCCTAATTAAATCTGGATCTCCCCTAGCCAAGTCTCCTATAGTGAAAATCATTAGCCTATTTAACTTTTTCTTAGAAGCCTTACCTACTCCTAAAAGTTCTTCTACTGGTAAATTCCATATCTTCTCCTTAAAATCTTCCCTAGTTATTTCTGTCACTGCATCTGGTTTTTTCATATCAGAACCTAATTTTGCAAAAATCTTATTAAAGCTTACCCCTATACTTACTGTAATTCCTAGTTCTTTTTTTATCCGACTTCTTATCTCTTCAGCTATGTCTCTACCTTTTCCAAATAAATGGAGAGAACCTGATACATCTAACCAACACTCATCAATCCCATAAGGCTCTACCTGGTTGGAATAGTCATAATAAATATCCCTGGCCCATCTGGAGTGCTTTAGGTATTCATCATAATTAGGCGGAACTATTAAAAGATCGGGACACTTTAGTTGAGCTTCCCAAATAGCCTCTCCAGTCTTTACTCCTAATACTTTAGCTTCTTGAGATTTAGCCAATACTATCCCATGCCTGTCCTCTCTTCTGCCACATACAGCTAGAGGGATACCTTTTAGTTTTGGATTAAGCTTGGTCTCAATGGAAGCATAGCAATTATTCATATCTGCATGTAAAATAACTCTTTCCATTAAACTCCCTTGACAGTGACTGTCTACTATTGTACAATAGGATTATATTCAAGCTTGTAATGTCTATTATAGGACAGTCATTGTCCGTTGTCAATTGGAAAATAATTTTTAATAGAAAGAAAAGGTGAAGATAATGAAATTTGGCCAAAAATTAAAGATTCTTAGAGAGGAGCAAGGTCTGACCCAAGATGATCTAGCTCAAATGGTTGGTGTGTCTTCTAAGACCATCTCCAGGTATGAGTCTGGAGAGTCAAATCCTAGGTATCCTAGAATTTATGATGATCTGGCAAAAGCTTTAAAAATTGATAAACTTGAACTTTTAAGTGATGAAGATGCCTTTGTCCTTTCTATCAAGGAAAAGTTTGGTTCTTATGATGCTAACTATGCTTCTGATTTAGTAAACGGTATGGTGGGTTTAATGGCTGGTGGGGATATAACTGATGATGATAAAAGGGTAATCTTAGAAACTCTCCAAGAAGCTTTCATCATTTCTAAGAAAGAAAACAAGAAATTTATACCTAAAAAATTTAGAGTAGTTGATGATGAAAATAAGGAATAGATATTATGAAAAACAGGTATGGATTAATCTATGAAGATGCCATGAAGTTAGTTATGAAGCATGAAACTAGAGACCCTGAATTGATTTTAAGAAACAGAAATGTCAATCTACTACCATTTACTGGCCAGACCCATGCTTTAGGTATGTATGTGGTTATTAAGAGGAATCGCTTTGTTTTCTACAATCCCTCTATTGATGATAATTTTAAAAGAATGATGTTTGCCCATGAGCTAGGCCATGATCTTTACCATCGAGCGGAAGCCAAGGAAGGACTGTCAGAGTTCACCCTCTTTGACGTTAAATCAAGCCTAGAGTATGAAGCTAATCTTTTTGCTTCCCACTTACTCCTAGATGAAGAGGAAATTATTGATTATGGGAAAATGGGTTATGACCTAGATCAAATCGCCCAAGTTATGAAAGTTAATATTAATCTTTTACTCTTCAAGTTTTATGGAATGAATAAATTAGGATATGATTTTAATCTAGACCAATGTCTAAACAGGAAATTCTTTAAGGACATTGATGGTAGAAAATAAGCTATAGGAGGTCGGAATATTGATAGGATTATTTATAGGGATATGTTTAATAATATTAGTTCTTTTTATAAAACTTTATAAGAATATTACCTTGATTTCCTTCAAAACAATGGCATTTGGAATTGACTTTTTTGTTATCCTATTTTATACAATATATTTCTTCCATCCTAATGTGGCTGCAAAACTTGTAGAAGGAAAGCTACAGTATTTACTTAATGCAGGTGCTGGAATCCTTGCAGTAATTCTCTATGGACTTTTGATTTTATTTATCAATGATGCTTTCCCTAGAGTAAGCAATATACTTAATTTGATTATTACATTTATAGGTGTTGGCATAGCACTACCTTTTACAATTGGACTTCTGACCCCTGTAATTCAAGTTTTCAATAAAGGCTTTACATTCAATGGAGATATTGTTTTGTCTCAGAACTATATGCTTAGTCTTTTTCTGAAATATATGATTTTGGGAATTATTACTCTTCCAATATGGAGATATAGGATGAGTAAACTTGAAGAATTTTAATATAAATAGGTAGATAAAAAGCGACTGCTCTAAGAAAATTTATTCTTAAAGTAATCGCTTTATTTTTATCCTTATCACTTCACTATGCCAAAATTGATTGGGAGAGACAATTTTAATATCTTAATAAGCCCATGATTATTATTAACTTCATAAGAATTATCTATTCTTTCTAACATTTTTAATACACCTCAATTTAATTTTTATAAGTGTATTATACCCTACGATCTCACCCAATAATCTATTCTTCCTTTATCTACCTGTTCAAGAAATCATTAGAATCACCTGGGGCTTCTGCCCTATCATTATTTGTATAACATCTAAGTTTTGATGTAACCGTTGTTGTGTAACTTTCAAATATATTGTCTCGCCCTTCTTTTTGGCTTAGTCGATGGTCTATTTGATTTCTCCATTCATTCAGATAGTCTTCATTTTCCCATACTGATAGACTTAAAAGTTTCCTTTCATCTACAAGGCTAGAGAAACGCTCCGACCTTACAAATCCTTTATTTGCTTCAACATGTCTCTTAAGTTTAGCTGCTAAATTTAAATATTGGTCCATATAGTCCTTTTTAATTACTACTTCAAATATTACATAAATCATTTTTTCTGATATCATTATCTTCGCCTCCTCCATCTATTTCTATTTTATAGAATCAGTAGGACATGCTTCAACACACTTTCCACATTGAAGACATTCATTATTTATTATAAGAGGATAGTCTTTTTTATCTTCCCAAATAAAAGCATCTGCTGGACAAACTCTAACACATTTACCACACTTTATACAACCATCATTATAGACCCTATATGCTTTCTTATTAAACTTAGAAAAAATAGATAGTAAACTACCATAGGGACAAAGATACCTATGCCAAAATTCTGGCCTGTAAAAGTAGGTTATTATTAGCCCTAAAGAAAATAGGACTGGCAATACTGGCAACTTCTTACCTGTTTTGAAAACTATAACCATAGTTCCTAGAAATAAGGCTAAAATACCATACCTAACAATTGCTTTTTTAAATAGATCTGGAACAGATTTTCTTTTTCTTTTCTTTTTATTTGCTTTACCATCTATTATCTCCATACCAGTGTTTATGGGACAAATATAGCCACAATAAAATCTTCCAAAATAGGTTGATAATAGTAAACTACCACCAAAGATGGCCATCCAAACTTGTACTTTCCCAAGAATTATTAGACTTATAAATAATACTAGGCTAACCCCTTGAACTATCTTCCTTTTTTTCAAGATATATTCCCCCTTCTTTCCTTATTCTTTTGGTACCTCCTTATATGCTTCTTTCTTCACCTTGTCACTTACAATGAACCTATCCAAAATCCATATCAAGGCTGGTAGGATTATAAAGGTTGCCATCAGGGCCAAGTATATATTTATTACTGTCATCAGACCAAAATCCTTAAGTATTACAAACTTTGAAGTCATTAGAACACTAAATCCACCAACTGTGGTAAGTCCTGATGCTAGTGTTGCCTTACCTATAAACTTTATAGTAGTAAAGAGAGCCTTTCTTTTATCTTTTCCTTCGTTTCTCTCTTCCAAATACCTTTCAAGTAACATTATGGTCATTTCAGTTCCCATCCCTAAGACCAAGGCTCCAAGGGTTGCTGTTATTGGAGTATATTTTAATCCTAGTAAGTTCATAATGCCACCGGACATACCTACTATTAGGACAACTGGAAGTACTGCTACAAGGGCCTTGAAGAAGGATCTATAAAGTATTAACAGGGATAGAAATACTAATCCTAAACCTATAATGGTCATTCTAAACCTACCATCTGTTAGTCCCTTAACCATTTCAACATCTAAAACAGATTTCCCTGTAATTGATGTCTTTATAGGGGCATCTTCTAGCATAATCTTCATATCTTCCACAAACTCTTGTAACTCTGCTGTTGCCATATGTTCTACATTCATAAGAATAACAGCCTTATCCTTCTCATCGCTAATAAACATCCTTCTTTGGCTTTCTGGTATGTCATTATCTATAATCTCCAGATATTCATCAAAGTTTATTTCTTCTATATCAGAGAAGTTTTCTACAAGATTATCTATATATTTGATATCTACAATCTTATTTGAAAATTCAGCTCTTGCTTGCTTGCTTATGTCTCTCATCCAGCTGAGATTGTCTTCAGTAAGAAGTTCTTCGTCTTCCATAAATATAATCATTTGATTTGTAGATCCTACAATATCCCTAATATAGTGAATATCATGAAGGGCATCCATATCTTGGGGCATAAAGGTTTCTATATCTGTTTCTACACCTACCTTCGTATCAGCTATAAGCCCGAAGGTAGCCAGGCCTATGGCAATTATTATTATTAGAGGTGCTAGTTTTATAACTGAGTTTACTGTAAATCTTAAAAATTTATCTATTGGGCCTGCCTTTTCATAGTCTTTAATTCTAAAGTCCCTAGCCTTTGCTGCCACTGTATCCCTAGCACTAAGAACTGGCATTAGTAAAAAGATACTTCCTATAAAGGAAATTATAACTCCTATGGTAAGCATCTTTCCAAAATCTTGTATCATAGGTACTGGGGATGCAAAGAGGGATACAAATCCTAATACTGTAGCTAGTACAGCTAGACCCACAGCCTTACCAGTTTGTACAAGGGTTGTTTTTACGGAATGCTCTTCTTCGTATCTATTTTGAAATTGTATAGAATAGTCTATACCTAGCCCAATTAAGATGGGAAAGACTGCCATGGAAACCATGGTCATGGAAACATTTAAATGTCCCATAAGTCCTAATGTGGCTATTACAGATACAAATATTATTCCAAGGCTTAAGGCCCTCCATCTAACCCTAAAGACCAGGTTGAGTATTATAAGCATCAAAGCTACTGCTGAAGCAACCATTATTATCATATTAGATTTCATCTCTGTTCTTAGGGAGGAATCCAATACAGGTTTTCCTGAAACTATGAAGTTCACATCAAAGTCTTCTGCTTCCATAGCATGGGAGACTTCATTAAAAATAGAGTCAATCTCACTATCTTCTAGGTTTCCTTTTAACTTAATCATTATCATCATATGATTTTCATCAATTATAGTATCAGAAAATATATCTCTTAAATTTCCATCTTCATACAAAATATTATCTAATTCTTTTTGATTGTGAGGGAAATATGGGATCATCATTCCAGATTTTTCATGGAAGGTCTTAAGTCCACCACTTATTTTACTAAGGTTTTCACCCATAGTAATAAATCCATCTGACATTGTTTTTAGCTCATCCGGTGAAATACCACCTGATAAATTATCTTTCATCTCTGAAACTTCTTTTTCCATGTTTCCTTGTAAAGAAGAAAAAACATTTGAGCTATCTGGAAGTATGCTTCCACCTGCTGCCATTTGAGAGAGGCCCTTACTTAAATCACCTAAGTTTTCTCCCATAGTAATAAAACCATTTGACATTTGCTTTAGTTCTTCTGAGGATATCCCATCTCCAGATAAAGCTTTTTTCATTTCTTCTAACTCTTGCTTTAGTTTTTGACCAATATTATTAAGTGCCTGAGATGTATTTTCATTACCCTGTGAAAGCTTTCCTGTATTCTCTGACATCATTGATAAACCTGCAGAGCTTTTATCTATGTTTTCTGCAAACATATTTAGTTTTTTATAGAGCTCAGGATTGCCTTTCATCTCTTCTGCCATTTGTCCTAGCTGTCTTGATATTTCCTTTAAGCCTGCTGAAGAAGTATCCAATCCACCTCCCAGTTCTGTTACACCTTTTGCTAAATCATCTTGACCACTACTAAGTTCATCAAATACCTTTGAAATTCCTGATAATTCCTCTAACTTTTCTTCTATCATCTTTGGATTAGGTATATCTTTACTGGCTAACTCACTGCCTATATTACTTAGTTTTTGCCCCATCTCTCCCAACCCATTACCCATGGTCATAAACTTATCTTTTAATTCTTTTTCTTGTTCTCCAGCCATATCATCCATAAGCTTACTTGGATCCATAGATTTCATTAAATTATCAAGCTTTTCTTCTACTGCCTGAGGATCTGGTAATT
>NZ_JASUSU010000009.1:0-77395 GCF_030445905.1 Oceanotoga sp.
CTCAAACTGCTGAAAGTGTTAATTCTAACTCTGAAAACCTCATTAAAATATCTGAAGATTTGATTCAAAAAATTAAATTATTTAAAATATAAAAACAAATATTAAGCATAAAAACAAAAAAAGAAATCGTTATTTTTTAATACGGTTTCTTTTTTTTATTAAAACACATTATTTTATAAAAAACTAAAAATAATATATGTTTTACTAAAAAATATATTAAGCTATAATTATTTTGAAAGCTTTATAAAAAGGGGGTATATAAATGAAAATAACACAAAGGCAATCAGATTTTTTAAAAATTCTTTTAAACGATGAAAATATAAACATAAATAAAATTTCTGATCTATTGAATGTTAGCCCTCAAACGGTAAAACAAGAAATACAAGATTTAAAAAAACTTTTCATAAAATATGAAATAGAAATTTATCTAAACAATAAAAATGAAATAATACTATATGGACATGAAAATATATTAAAAATGCTAAAAGAAACAGAAGACTTAAATGAATTTGAAATAGATAATCAAATAATACTTTTAATAATATTACAAAAAAACTATTTAACTTTGCAAGATATTGCAGATGAATTATATACAAGTCGTTCACTCGTAGAAAAACATATGCAAAAAATAATTAAAAAAAATCAAAATATATATTCCAAAAGAAGACATGGAATAATATTCAAAGGCTCTACATTATTAAAAAGAAACATTTTTATAAATTTATTATTTCCATATTTTTCTGGAATAAACTTTAAAAAAGAAATATCAAAATTTAATGAAATACATTTTCCAATACTAAATTATTTAAATGAAAAAACCATAAACAATACTATAAAAATAATAGAAGAAATATTAAAAATTGAAATGTACACCGATGAATCAACCAATAAAATTTTTCTCTCTATCTTACTTTTAATATATGAAAAAGAAAACAATATTCAATACATAAAAGATCCCATAATAAAAGAATATGATAAAAATTCTAAATATGAAATAATAATAAATAATATACAGAAAATAATCAATTTAAATAAAGACGAAAAAAATTATATAATACATATTTTAGAAAATTCAAAAAAAATAGAATTAAATAATAAAGAAAACATGATAAAAAAAATGTCACCATTAATAACAGAAATATTAGAAATAATAAAAAACACAGTTGGAATAAACCTACAAAATGATCAAATATTGATAAAAAATTTTTCTACACATGTTTATACATCTTTAATAGAAAAAATAAAATTTCAAGAATTAATAGATGTAAAAAATACCTTTAAGGAGTTTAAACGACAATATCCACTTGCTTATGAAATGGCGACAATATCAGCTCAATTCATAGAAAAAAAGTATAATATTTCTTTATCTCAAGAAGATATAGTATATTTCACAATACACTTTCAATCAGCACTCGAAAGGTCTAAAGAAAAAACAAGAAAAGTAAAAACTATAATAATATGCCATTATGGAATTTCAGTTTCAGAATTAATAAAATTAAAATTAAATAGATTATTTCCAGAATTACAAATAAAAAAAGTATTAACTATACAAGAATATAAAAAAATGAAAGATCAAATACAAAAAGAAAAATATGATTTCATAATAACTACTGAAAAAATCATTGAAGAAAAAATCCCCCTAATTTATGTAACTCCAATGCTCTTAGAACAAGAATTAAACAAAATAAGAAAAGTAATAAACTGTAAAAAAATAAATAATATTCTCACGATAAAAGTATTAGAATCAAAAATAATAAACACAAATCAAAAAAATGTAAAAAACATAATAATAGAAGGCATTAAATATTTAATAGAAAACAATTATGTAAAAAAAGAATATTTAAATTCTGTTCTCGAAAGAGAAAAAATCTCTTCAACAAATTTAAATACTATAGCTATACCCCATGGGAATCCAAAATTTGTAAAGGAAACAAAAATGGTAATTTTAAGACTTAAAAACTCCATAATATGGAATGATTCAAAAGTAAATATAATTTTTTTATTTGCCGCTAGCGAAGAAACAGTAAAATTAAATCCTTTATTATTATCTACTTTTTATAAAAATCTATCAAAAAAAGAGATAGAAGAAAAAATACAACAAATAATAAAATATGATGATGAAAAATTCAGAAGATATTTATCTGAAATAATAAACTATTAAAAATGGAGGATTAAAAATATGATAGAACAAATGCTAAAACCAGAATACATAATAAATGATGTAGAAATCCCATCAAAGACTAAAGAAGATGCCATAAAAAAAATTAGCGAAATATGCTCAGAAAAACAACCCCTAAACGAAAAAGAACTAAGTAAAAGTTTTTTAAAAAGAGAAAAAATTGACTCAACAGGCTTTGGCAATCACATTGCAATACCTCATGCAAAAATAAAAAAACTTAAATCACCTATGATATCTATAATAAGATTCAAAGAAGAAATAAATTGGAATTCAATAGATGAAAAACCAGTAAAAGTTGCAATAGCTCTAGTAATGCCATATTCTGATGAACAAAATATGCATTTAAAAATAATATCAAAATTTGCAAGAAATCTTGTAAATGAAGATTTTTTAAACAAATTAATAAAAGAAAAAGATAGTAAAAAATTATATAAATACATAATAGAAAAACTGGGGGAATAAATATGAAAATTATTGGAGTTACAAAATGTCCTACTGGAATAGCTCATACATATATCGCCGCTGAAAAAATCGAACAAACTGCAAAAAAATTGGGCTATGAAGTAAAAGTAGAAACACAAGGTTCTCAAGGGACAGAAAACAAATTAACTTCTGAAGAAATAAAAAATGCAGATTATGTGATAATAGCTGCCGATGTTGCAATAGATGAAAAAGAAAGATTTGATGGAAAATACATAACTGAAATATCTATAAAAAATATAATAAAAAATTCAGACACAATAATAAAAAACTTAAAAAATTCTTCAATTCTTTATAAAGAAAAAAACACCCAAGTAAATAAAGATTCAGCAAAAAACTCAAATGCCATAAAACAATTGATGAATGGTGCATCACATATGATACCATTTGTTGTTGTGGGAGGACTTTTCATAGCTTTAGCACTTGCGATTGGTGGAATTCCCACATCAGAAGGAATGATAATAAAATCAACTTTTTGGAACAAAGTAAATCAAATAGGAGCACTTGGTTTTGATTTAATGTACCCCATACTTGCAGGGTTTATAGCATTTTCAATATCGGGAAGAGCTTCATTAGCACCAGCAATGATATCGGCAAAAGTTGCAGTATCTCCTGAAATTCTTGGAACAGAAGCAGGAACTGGATTTTTAGGTTGTATAGTTGTTGGATATGCAGCAGGATATCTTGTAAAATTTATGAATAGCTGGAAAGTTCCAAAAACAATTAAACCAGTAATGCCAATATTTGTAATACCTTTGCTTGGAGTAGGAATAATATCTTCGGCATTCATATTAATACTTGGAAAACCGGTAGCATGGTTAATGACAAATCTAAACATATTTTTGGGAACATTATCTGAAAACTCCTCAACTGGAATACTTCTTGGAATAATACTTGGAGCATTGGTAGCAATAGATATGGGAGGTCCTTTCAATAAAGTTGCATTTTTATTTGGTGTTGCTTCAATAACAGAAGGAAACCCTCAAATAATGGGAGCTGTTGCCTGTGCAATACCTGTACCACCTCTAGCAATGGGACTTGCAACCTTAATAAATAAAAATGTTTTTACAGATGAAGAAAGAGGATCTGGAATATCAGCATTATTAATGGGTTTAATAGGAATAACAGAAGGGGCTATTCCATTCGCTTCTGCAGATCCAAAAAGAGTTTTACCGAGTATAATTATTGGTAGTTCTGTAGCTTCATCGCTTGGAATGATCTTTAATATAACAGACAATGTTCCTCATGGTGGTCCTATAGTAGGATTTCTTGGTGCAACAAATAATCTACCATTATTTTTAACATGTATTGCTATAGGTAGCTTAGTATCTGCAATGATGATAGTAATTCTAAAAAATAAAAAATTAAAAAAATTATCTTAACTCCATACATCCAAATAGTTAAATAAAACTATTTGGATGTATTTTTATTCTATAAACTTCCATTATTTTTAATTTCATATCATTACTTAATTTGTATATAAACCTCCATATAATATAAAATATAATTAATAAAAGGAGATGATGAAATGATTCTAATTAAAAATATAGAAGTATATGCTCCAGAAAAAATTGGAGAAAAAGACGTTTTAATAACAGGAAACAAAATATATAAAATAAGTAATGAAATATCATTAAACACAAACTTAAAAATAAAAGTTATCGATGGAAAAAATAAAATATTAATACCTGGATTTATAGATTCACATGTACATATTTTAGGTGGTGGTGGTGAAGGTGGATATAAAACCAGAACACCTGAAATAACTCTAACAGATCTAACAAAACATGGAATAACAACGGTGATAGGTTGTCTTGGTACAGACGGAACAACAAGAACTATGAGCAATTTAATAGCAAAAGCAAAAGGTTTAAAGGAAGAAGGAATAAGTTGCTATATTTATACTGGATCTTATCAATTTCCAGTAAAAACATTAACTCAAAATATACAAGACGATATAATATTAATAGAAGAGATAATAGGAGTTGGAGAATTGGCATTATCGGATCATAGATCTTCGCATCCATCAATAGAAGATTTAGTCAAAGTAGCTTCACAAGCAAGAGTTGGTGGAATTCTCTCCAATAAAGCCGGAATAATAAATATTCATTTAGGAGATGGAAAAGAAAATTTTTCTAAAATACTACAAGTTGTTGAAAATACAGAAATTCCTATAACACAATTTTTACCAACACATTGTACAAGAAACCCAAAAGTTTTTGAAGAAGCTCTAAAATATGCGAAAAAAGGTGGCTATATAGACTTTACAACGAGTACAACCCATAAATTTTTAGAAAATGGAGAAACAAAATGTTCTAAAGCTTTAAAAATAGCACTTGAAAAAAACATTCCAATAGAAAATATAACCTTTACTTCTGATGGACAGGGAAGCTTACCAAAATTCGATTCAAAAGGAAATTTTATTGGACTCGACATAGGAAAATCATCTTCTTTATACGGAGAAGTTAAAAATGCGATAATAAAAGAAAATATTCCTATAGAAAAAGCAATAAAAGTTATAACAGAAAATCCCGCAAAAATATTAAAATTAAAAAATAAAGGAACCATAGAAGAACAAAAAGATGCCGATATAGTCATATTAGACAAAGATTTAGAAATAAATACAGTGATATCAATGGGAAAAATAATGATAGAAAATAAAAAAATAAAAGTAAAAAACACTTTCATATAAAAAAATTAATTTAACTATTTAATACCTCTTTTTTTAGCTTCCATAGATTCATTTAGATGAACTAAATTATGCCTTGTTGCTGGCATTAAAATGATACCGGCAACGTTTTTTTTACCCCAAAAATCTATCAACCAAACAGATTTTTCTGTTTCTAAAACAGCTTTTTCATCTATAATTCTTTTAAGACTATCTTCTGAAAACTTCCTCTTAAAATCTTCAAATTTTAATTTTTTAATTATATCTCTTGTTTTTTCTCCAACCAAATCTCTATATTCTTTAAGAGCAATCATATTGATTTCATTACTAAAATGGAGTATTTCTTCTTCAGACAAAGAATTACCGGTATCAGTAATTTTAGAATTCAACCTCTCATATACACCAGAAGAAACTAAAACCTGTTGATCATTATTCACAAGTATATTCATAGTAATATCTTCTATTCTTGTAGAATGCCAAATACCATAGGCTATGGTTCTCCCTTTCTTTTGAACAGCTCTTTTAAAAGTCAACTCATCGAGATCTTTCCATAAATCATCTTCAAAAGTTTCTAAACCTATATCGCTTATATTTGAAGAATGAACCATTGCATGAAGCTTTAAACATAAATCAATACTCTCATTAAAAAAACTCTTTTTTAATATAATACTTCTGAGATACTTCAACTGAGCATTCCAAACTTTTCTATCCATTTTTATCCCCCCATAAAAACCATTTAATACTTTAGTATACTATAATTATAACTCTAAATCTAAAAAAAACAATATTTTTAATAAAAAACAAATTATTACTATTTAGAAGCATTTATCAACCAAAAAATGAAAATATGTATAAATTAAGTGCTTGCTAAATTAATAACAAATATGTTATAATAGTCACCGAAAGTAACTACTAAAATAGAGGTTGATAAAATGGAAAATATTTTAAACACATTAAAAATGTTCGGATTCACAGAATATGAATCAAAAGTGTATATAACTCTTTTAAAAACGGGAAAATCATCTGGTTATGAAATAAGTAAAAATTCTTCAGTTCCAAGATCCAAAGTATATAACATACTTGAAATTTTAATAAAAAAAGGATGTATAGTTCACACAAAAAATACAAATCCTATCTATTATGATGCAATTCCAATAAATGAATTAATAAAAAACTTAGAATACAAATACAATAAAGCTTTAGAAAATATAAGTTATGAATTAAATGAATACAACAGAAAAGTTGATATGGATAATATGTGGCATATAGAAGGGTACGAAAATACATTTAACAAATGTAGAAATATGATAAAAAACACAAAAAATGAACTTTACTTACAAATTTGGGAAGAAGATTATAAAGAAATAAAAGAAGATTTAGAAAAATTTGAAAGTAGTGGAAAAAAACTTCTATTAATATTTTATAGTAAAAATCATAATTACAAACTAAACATAAAAAATTATTACCCACATGGTTTTGAAGATGAAAAAGAAAAAGAATTCGGCGGTAGATGGATCAATATAGTATCAGATTCAAATCAAGTAATATTTGGCCATATAAAAAATACTAAAAACGCTGAAGTAATATGGACAGAAAGCAATTCTTTGATATTTCTGGCAAAAGAATATATAAAACATGATGCTTATACATTAAAAATAATAGAAAAATTTGGAAAAGTTTTAGAAGAAGAGTATCACTATTCTGATAAAGATTTTAGAAACATATTTGAAAAGTTAGAAATTAAATAGAGTTTCAAAAAGCTATACCTCAAAAAATAATTAATAAAATTATAAATAATTCTTTGAAAGGAGGTCAATATAGTATAAAATTTTTCTTTATGGAGGTATAGAAGCATGGTAAGCATACTTTTGATTTTGATAGTTGTTGTTAACGGATTTTTTGGATTTACATTTTTCAAAGACTTCATAAAAAATAAAAATGAAGCATTTAAAGAAAAGGGAAATGGTTTATTCTTATCTATTTGGTCTATAGTTTTATATTTTCTATCAACATTTGGAATATCCGATTTTGCACTTTCAACAGTTTTATACAGAAAAAGTGGATTGGTAACAGATAAAAAACTTCCAGGCACATTAAACACTCAATGCGTTATACCAGTTGCAATAATGGCATTGTCTTATATTTCTGTAATAAAAGTAGATGTTTTAACTCTAATATTGTGTATTATTTCTCAAATGATAGGTGCTTATCTTGGCCCAAGATTTGTAGTTAAACTCTCTGAAAAAGCGATAAGAAGATTTATGAGTATAGGTCTTATAATAGCGGCTTTTTTCATACTTGCAGGAAAATTCAATATATTACCATCTGGTGGAAATGAAACAGGATTAAGAGGTATAAAATTAATAATAGCTATGATTTCATTATTTGTTTTTGGGGCATTAAATAATATAGGAATAGGTTCATATGCACCAACAATGGCAGTAATTTATGCACTTGGATTAAATCCTGGAATTGCTTTTCCAATAATGATGGGAGCTTGTACATTTTCTGTCCCTCTTGGAAGTATAGAATTTGTAAGACTTGGAGAATACTCAAGAAAAATAACCTTCTTTACATCCATATTCGGAATAATAGGTGTTTTAATAGCAGTTTTTATAGTCAAAAGTCTAAATTTAGAAATGGTTCAATGGATAGTTGTAGCCGTAATACTATATACTGCAATAAGCATGATTCTTGAAGAACTTAAAAAACCTAAGACAAAGCAAAATATATAAAAATTTTAATGGAGGTATTTTATGATAAATATATCAAAAGAAAAAATAAAAGAAATATTTAATATGAAAGATGCAATAGAATCAAATAAAGAAGCTTTTATACTTCATTCAAAAAACGAAGGAATAATACCTTTAAGAACTAATATAGATATACCAAAATTTAAAGGACAAAGCTTATTTATGCCAGGATATATAGAAAGCTTAGACATATCTGGAATAAAAATAGTTTCTGTATTTCCAGAAAACATAAAATTAGGAAAAAATTCAATAAACTCTACTATGATTTTATTAAGTGGTAAAACAGGAGAAGTTTTAAGTACATTAGATGGAACATATTTAACTCAAATAAGAACTGGAGCAGTAGCTGGAGCTGCAACAGAAATACTCTCAAATAAAGATTCAAAAATAGGAGCATTGTTTGGAACAGGTGGTCAAGGAGAATGTCAATTCGAAGCCATGTTAACTGCAAGAAATCTCGAAGAAATAAGAGTATTTGATATAGATGAAGAAAGATGTAATTCATTTTGTTTAGAAATGGCAAAGAAATTTTCAATAAAAGTAAAAAGTTGCAAAACTCCAAAAGAAACTGTAGAAAATGCGGATATAATAACAACAGCAACAACATCAAAAAAACCGGTATTCGATTTTAAAGATATAAAAAAAGGTGCTCATATAAATGCCATAGGTTCATATACTCCTGAAATGCAAGAAATAGATGAAAATCTAATAAAAAATGCAGACAAAATATATTTCGATTCAAAATCAGCTGTTCTAAGCGAATCTGGAGATATAATAATCCCATTAAAAAAACATATAATATCAGAACACGATTTCAAAGGTGATATAGGAGAAGTTTTAATTAATAAGATTGAAGGTAGAAAAAATAAAGAAGAAATAACTCTTTTTAAATCCGTAGGAATATCTATTCTAGACATAGTAATGGCAAAAAAAATATATGAAAAAACTTTAAAAAAATGAGGATACCTAAAAATATTAAGAAAATGGCATCCCCAAAAAAATAATCAATCAATCATATTTTATCATATTATTTATGAGAGAAGAACTTTTTTTAGTTCTTCTCTTTTTATTATTTTTTGTAAACGATTACATTTTTCAATGTGATAACATGATATAATGAAAAAAATCTCTATTCACAAATAATATGATATAATCTTATAAAATAGCTGTATTTAGAAGTTGAAAAACGATGAATTTAGAAATATAATTTTATTGTAATCGATTACAAAAGAGGTGTTTTCAAAATGAATATAAAAGAAATAGCTAAATTGGCCAATGTATCAGTCGCAACAGTTTCAAGAGTAATAAATAATTCCAATTCTGTAAAAGAAAGTACAAAAATTAAAGTATTAAAAGTGATCTCTGATCATAATTACAAACCAGATGCTATAGCAAAATCTTTAAGAAAAAAATCAACAGGCATCTATAGCATAATATTTTCGGTTAACACAGATAAAATATTTGAAGCCGATTATTCTCAAGAACTTGTACAAGGTGCTTTATCTTACTTTTCAAAACATGAATTAAAATTAATAGTGGATACTCATGGAAATCAAAAAGATCTAATAAATTATTATAAATCTATAATAGATAGCAAAATTGTAGATGGTTTCGTAATTCTTGATTTAAGGGAAAATGACCCAAGGATAGATTTTTTAAACTCTGAAAACTTTCCATATATAGTGATAGGAAGAAATTCAAAAAATAATTTTAATTATATAGATTCAGACAATGAATCAGGGGCATTCACAGCAATAGAACATTTATATCAAAAAAATTGTAAAAATATACTTCACATAGCAGGAAATAAAAATAATCCCGTTGTTGATAAAAGAATTGAAGGTTCTTTAAAAGCTTCAAAACTACATAACATAAATATGGATATACTATACTCTGATTTTTCAGAAGAAAAAGCATTTGAGATATATTTAAAAAATAAAGAAAAATACGATGGTATGTTTTTTGAATCAGATAAAATGGCTATTAAAATTTTAAATGAAATAAAAAAACCTGAAATACCCATGATAGGATTTGATAATATAATGCTTTCAAAATATTTTGATCTCACAACCATAAATCAAAATATTTTTGAAATTGGATATAATGCAGCCAAGAATCTTCATAAATTGTCTCAAGGACAAAAAATAAATTCTATAATAATCCCAACAGATTTAATTGAAAGGGGAAGCACTAACTTATAAGAGGAGGAACAAATAATGAAAAAAATATTGGTATTATTCATACTCATTTCAATAATAACTGCATTTTCTGCGGTAGAAATAAAAATTTCTGGATGGCCTGGCAATCCAAATGAAGAAACAGCCATGATGAAAGTAGTAGAAAATTTTGATAATACTCACAAAGATATTAAAGTTGTATGGGACCCAATTCCAGGAGACTATAAACAAACTCTTTTAACAAGACTATCAGCAGGAACAGCTCCAGATATATTTTATATAGACATAAGTTATTTTCAAGAATTCGCAAATAAAAATGTCTTATTACCTTTAGATTTATATGTAAAAAAAGATAATTATGATATAGATGATTTTTATGAGAACTTAATAGATGGATTCACATCAAACAACAGATTATATGGAATTCCAAAAGACTTCTCAACACTTGCATTGTACTACAATGAAGAAATTTTTGATAAATACGATGTTGAATATCCTACATCAAATGATACATGGCAAGATTTTTTATCGAAAGCTCAAAAATTAAAACAGAATGGATATGAAACACCTTTAGTTTTAGCCGCAGACTTCAATAGAGCAATACCTTTCATAATTGGAAATGATGGAAAATTAGTAAATGATGATTTATCAACAGCAATAACTTCTCAAAAATCTATTGAGGGAATCGAATTTTATGTTAATCTAATAAACAAATATGGAGTAGGGTTTGAACCTTCAAATGTTGGATCTGGATGGATTGGAGAAGCAATAGCAAACTCAAAAGTAGCAATGGGAATGTCTGGTCCATGGACAAAAGGATTTATAGAAGAACAATACCCAGACATGAAAGATAAAATAAAAGTAGTAGAATTACCTGTTGGTAAAAAAAGAGCAAGTATGATATATACAGTATCATGGTCAATAAACAGACAAACAAAAAACAGACAAGAAGCTTGGGAAGTACTAAAATACCTAACAACAGAAGGGCAAAAGGTTTTTACAGAAAGAACAAGTATACTACCATCAAGAAAATCATTAGCTCAAAATATAAAAAATAATTCAAATAAAGTATTTTTTGATTCCGTTGAATATGGAATACCTTGGACAGTTCCAACAAAAACCGGAATATTTTCAAGAGCAAATGATCAAATAAATTCCTTATTAAAGGACCTATTCTATAATAAAATAACTATAGAAGAAGCTCAAAATATAATAAACCAAAAATATGATGAATGGAACAGTTCTAATTAATATAGGGGGGATAAAAATCCCCCTTATATTTTAAAAGAGGTGAAAAAATGAAAAGATCTACAAAAGAAGCCATAACAGGATATATATTTTCAGCTCCAATATTATTAACAGTTATAATATTTACATTCTATCCAATAATTGCAGTGTTTTATTATAGTTTTACTAATTATCAACCATTAGAAGCTCAAAAATTTAATAATTTAGTCAATCCTCAAGAAGCATTAGAATTTAATACTGGATATTTTTCAGACGAATTAAATGATGTGAGTTTAGAAGAATTAAAACAAAATTTTGATATATTAACCTTTATAGAATTAGATGTTGGTGTCAATCTCGATGAAGAATCAAAAACAAGCATAAAAAAGTATTTTGATACACAAAAATTATTAGAAAATTTTAAAAATAAACAATTAAATCATGAAATAAAAGTTTCAACATTTATGTCTGAATATATGCTGAAAGATTCTAATAAATTTAAAAAATACATTCCAAACTTTATAGGTTTTGAAAATTTTAAAAAAATGTTTTCAGATCCATATTTTACAATCTCTTTATTTAACGCAATATTATATGCTTTAATAGTTGTACCTGTTCAAACTATACTGGCAGTTTTACTTGCAGTTGCTGCAAATTCAAAAATAAAAGGCGTTAGTTTTTTTAAAACAACATTTTTTATACCCTCAATAACCTCTTCAGCGGCTATTTCAATGATTTTTTGGTTAATATATTCTAAACCTGGAGTATTGAATCGATTATTAACAAGTTTTTTTGGATGGGCCGGATATCAACCAATTGATTGGTTAAACGAACCTAATACTGCCTTATTTGCAATAATGATAATGAATATATGGACAACTGCTGGATATTTTATGATAACTTTCTTAGCGGGATTACAAGATATATCTCCATCGATATATGAAGCTGCAAAAATTGATGGTGCAAAAGATGGAAAAATTTTCTGGAAAATAACAATGCCAATGCTAAAACCCCAAATACTTTTTGTAATGATAATGGGAACTATTGGATGTTTACAAGTATTCGACCAAATATATTTCTTGATAAAAAATATGAGAAATATAACAATCTCATATTACATATACAAAAATGCTTTTGAATATGGAAATATGGGTTATGCCTCTGCTCTTGCAGTTATACTCTTTGGAATAATACTATTAATAACATTCATTCAAAAAAAATTCTTTAAAGAAGAGTATTGAGAGGTGAAAATATGAAAAATAAGTGGAAAACGGCAAGAACCATTTCATATATAATATTAATATTATATGCAATAATATCTTTATTTCCATTCTTCTGGGCAATAATAGTATCTATGACACCCTTAACTTATACAGATGCCCAAAATGTAGAGCGTGGTGTAGATATAATGCAATGGCCACCAAAAATAGATCTTTTTAGTTCTGAACCTTCAGCTTTTGGAGCACCTTTAAGCTTTCAAAATTATTTTAAAATATTTGAAGTTGTTCCATTATATGGAAGGTGGATAATAAATACAGTGCTATATGCAGTACTATTAACAATAGGAAATATAATTTTTGATACTCTTGGAGGATATGCTTTTGCAAGATTAAAATTCCCATTTAAAAATTTCTTATTCGCTATGATACTTGCAACATTGATGATTCCATCACAAGTAACTATGATTCCTCAATATAATCTTATGGTCAAATTAAATCTTGTAAACACCTATCCAGGACTTGTAATACCAAAATTATCAAATATCTTTGGATTGTTTTTGATGAGACAATTTTTCTTAAGTTTTCCAAAAGAACTTGAAGAAGCCGCAAGAATAGATGGTGCTGGTATATTAAAAACATACTTTAAAATAGTACTTCCAAATTCAAAACCGGCAATAGCAGCATTATCAATATATACATTTTTAGGAGCATGGAATGATTTCCAATGGCCTTTAATAATAACTTCTCAAAAAGAAATGTATACATTAACAATGGGTTTAAACTTCTTCAAGTCATCTTATTATACATTTTGGCAATACCTAATGGCTGGCTCTATCTTAATGACAATACCTATGATAATAATATTTTTATCTTTTCAGAAACAATTTGTAGAAACAGGAAAGGTATCCGCAATAAAAGGCTAAAAGGAGGAAACAAAATGATAAAAGCATGTATATTTGATTTAGATGGGGTAATAGTTGATACTGCAAAATATCATTACCTTGCTTGGAAAAGACTTGCAGAAGAACTGAATATAAACTTTAATGAAAAAGATAATGAAAGATTAAAAGGCGTTAGTCGTATGAAATCATTAGACATAATATTAGAAATCGGAAATATTACATTAAAAGAATCAGAAAAACTAGAATTCGCAGACAAAAAAAATAAATGGTACAGAGAATATATATTAAAAATGGAAGAAAATGAAATACTTCCAGGGGTTAAAACTTTTTTAAATCAATTAAAACAAAATAATTTAAAAATAGCTATAGGATCGGCGAGCAAAAATGCACTTACAATACTTCAAAGACTAAATTTGATAGATATATTCGATTCCATAATAGATGGAAATAAAGTGAGTAAAGCAAAACCTGATCCAGAAGTATTCATAAAAGCAGCACAAGAAATGCATGTCAAACCTGAAGAATGTGTCGTTTTTGAAGATTCTATAGCTGGTATACAAGCTGCAAAAATAGGAAAAATGAAAACTATTGGTGTAGGAAACCATCAAACATTAAAAGAAGCCGATAAAATAATAAATGGATTCAAAAATACAGACTTAAAAATATTAGAATTTTAGGAGGATACAATGAACTGGGAAATACATGACAAAAAATATAATTTAAAAAATGTACAAAAATATGAAACATTATTTACCCTTGCAAATGGATATAGAGGCATAAGAGGTTATAATGAACTCTCTTCATTTGATAATAGAGGAAACTTTGTAGCTGGAATATTTGATAAATCAAATGCCCAAGTAAAAGAAATAGTAAATCTTCCAGATCCTTTAGAATTTAAAATATATTCAGAAGATGAAATAATAACTTTAGATTCAACAGAAATATTAAAATATGATAGATATCTAAACATGAAAGAAGCAACTCTAAATTTAGAAACAGAATTAAAAACTCCAAAAGGCAAGATAATAAATATTAAATCAAAAAGATTCGTAAGCAGATTTGATGAACATTTAATGATGATAAAATATGAAATAACCCCAATAAATTTTGATGGGAAACTGACAATACAAAATACAATAAACTCTAATATAACTAATTCAAAATTCGATCCTATAAATAAATCAAAACATTATAAAACCGATGAAATAAAAGATTTAGAAAATGGATTATATTTACAAGTCAAAACAAATGATAGTAAATCAATTATTTCTCAATGGACAGGACTTTATTCAGAAAATATAAAAAACAGAAAATTTTATGATTTAGAAACACTCGTAGAAGAAGTATACGAAATATATGTAAAAAAAAGTAGGACTTATAAAATACAAAAAAATTGTTTAATACATACTTCAAGAAATTCTAAAACTCCAAAAGAAAATATATTAAATGATATAAAATTATATAAAAATTCAAGCTTTGAAGAAGAATTCAAAAAACATATAAAAGAAATGCAAAAAATATGGAAAAAAATAGATATAACAATTGATGGTGATGATAAAGCACAAACTGGTTTAAGATTTAATCTATTCCATCTGATATCATGTGCATATCAAAAAGATCCAACAGTCAGTATAGGTGCAAAAGGATTACATGGCGAAGGATATAAAGGCCATATATTTTGGGATACAGAAATATTTATGTTACCATTTTTTACATATACTTATCCAGAAATTGCAAGATCTCTATTACTCTATAGATTCAACACTTTAAAAGGTGCAAAAGAAAATGCAAAAAATAATGGTTATAATGGTGCACAATTCCCATGGGAATCAGCAGATATAGGCCTTGAAGAAACTCCAAAATGGGGAATAGACTATCTCGGTAATCCCGTAAGAATATGGACTGGAGATGAAGAATTTCATATAAGTTCAGATATAGCTCTTGCATATTGGCAATATTTCAAAGCAACAAATGATAAAGAGTTTATGGAAAATTATGGATATGAAATATTTATTGAAACCACAAAATTCTGGGAATCTCGATTAACTCACAATGAGGATAAAGATTATTATGAAATAAAAAAAGTAATAGGTCCTGACGAATTCCATGAACACGTAGACAATAATTTCTATACAAATTACCTCGCAAAATGGAATATAAAAAAATGTTGTGAAATAATAGAAAAATATAAAATAGAATCCCCTAAAAAATACGAAGATTTGATAAAAAAGACAAACATATCAGAAAAAAACATAAAAAACTGGAAAAATATTTATAAAAAAATATTTTTATCTTCAAAAAACGATATAATAGAGCAATTTGAAGGCTACTTCAATTTAAAAGATTATAAAATAAAAAAATATGATGAAAATGAAATGCCTTTATGGCCAGAAAACATAGAATTAGACAAACTAAATCAAACACAATTAATAAAACAACCAGATGTAATAATGTTATTATTAATTTTAGGTGAAGAATTCGAAGAAGAAATAAAAAGAAAAAACTATGAATATTATGAAAAAAGAACAATGCATAAATCTTCTTTAAGTCCATCTATGTATTCAATAATGGGTTTAAAAATTGGAGATACACATAATGCCTATAATTATTTTATAAAAACCATAATGACAGATATACAAGATAATCAAAAAAATACAGCACTTGGATTACATGCGGCTTCTACTGGCGGTTCATGGCAAAGTATAGTTTATGGATTTGGAGGATTTTCAATAGATAAAAATAATATTCCAAATTTTAATCCATGGATACCAAAAAAATGGAAAAGCCTAAATTACAAAATTAATTGGCAAAATAATATATTAAATATAAACATAACAGAAAATACAATAATTATAAATTCCGAAAGAGAAATTGAAATAAAAATTAAAAATAAACCTCACAAATTAAAAAAAGGTACAAATAAATTTTATTTAAATTAAAAAATCTCCCAAATTATTATATAATATATATGAATAAAAAAACATATATTATTAGGAGGGGATTAATATGAATGAAACAACCGCAGCAATAATAAGCTGGATTGTAAGAATTGGCATAAGTTTTATAATATTTATAGTGGCAAAAATGCTTTCTGGAATAATATATAAAACTATGCTGAAACTATCTGAAAAAAACTCAAAAATAAATCTTCAGTACAAAAAAACCATGAAAACACTTTTAGATATAGGATTATATACACTTGCAATCTTTATAATAGTCTCAGTTTTATTTAAAAATCTTGCACCTGTATTGGCTGGATTGGGTGCATCAAGTATAATAATAGGTTTTGCTATAAAAGAACCTTTTGAAAACTTAATATGTGGAATATTAATAATGGTAAACAAACTAATAATCGAAGGTGAAGCAGTCGAAATAAACGGAAACTCAGGTTCTATATCAGAAATAAAATTAAATCATGTCATATTAAAAACATGGGATGGAAAATTAATAAATATACCAAGTAAATCCGTTTGGTCATCAACAGTTACACATTTCTGGCCTGAAAACATAAGAAGAAATGAAATATCTGTTGGAGTAGCTTATGATACAGATTTAAACAAAGCCATGAAAATACTCGAAGAATCTGTAAACTCTTATGAAAAATTATATTCAGATGATTCTCATAAACCTATGATATTATTCACTGGTTATGGTTCTTCATCAATAGACTTCATAATAAGATATTGGGCAGAAAGAGAAAACTACATAACCTCAACAACAGAAATAGCAAAAATTATAAAAACAAAATTTGATGAAAATAATATAGAAATTCCTTTCAATCAATTAGATCTTCATATAAAAGATGGCAATATACAATAATCGGAGAGTTATCTCTCCGATTATTTTAATATTAATAATAAACACATTTCTTATTAACTATAAATTTGATATAATAATCTATGCATAAAAGTTAATAAACACTTATTTTTGGTAAAACTATTTGTTTTTCAAATGGGGAAGCTCGGTGAAAATCCGACACAGTCCCGCTACTGTAATGGCATAAAGCCTAAGTCAGATTACCAGCCAAAAATAAACAATATTACTTATATCACGAGGATGGTATGAGTGACATTATTAATTTAATAAGATTATTTAATGTCCCTACACCTCTTCTTGAAGGTGTTTTTTTATTTTTATGCTAAAAATATTATGAGAGGTGTTATATGAAAAAAACTTTAAGTCTAATTTTTTGTTTATTATTTTCAATTTTAGTATTAGCTTATGAACCAGTTACAGTCAATTTTACTCATCAAGGAAAAGATTATGAAATAACTTATACAAAATCTCCAGAACGTGCTGTAACTCTTTCACATTTCACAACAGAAATGTTTCTTGCTTTAAATCTTGAAGAAAAAATGGCTGGAACTGCATGGGCAGACAATGAAATATTACCAGAATTAAAAACAGCCTATGACAAAATACCAATACTTTCTGATAGATACCCTTCAAAAGAAATATTCTTATCTGTAAATCCAGATTTTGTTACTGGATGGCATTCAGCTTTAACAGATAAAAATGTAGGATCAGTGGAAACACTCATTCAAATGGATATAAAACCATTAATAATAAAATCAGTAGAACCAGATGCAACATTAGAAACAGTATACGAAGACTTTATAACAATAGGAAAAATATTTGATATAGAAGATAGAGCTCAAAAACTCGTAAAAAGTATGCAAAATGAAATAAATGATGTAAGAAAAAAAGTTCCATCAAATGTAAAAAAAGTAAAAGTATTGGCATATGACTCTGGAAAAGATTCAGCCTTTGTAGTGTGTTCTGGTCTTGGTGGTTCTTTAATACAAGAAGCCGGAGGTATAAATATATTTGGTAATATACAAAAAGCATATGCAAATGTATCTTGGGAAAAAGTAGCTCAATCAAATCCAGATATAGTATTAATAGTAGACTATGGAAGTACAACTTATGAACAAAAAGTACAATTCCTAAAAGAAAATCCCGCAACAAAAGATTTAGATGCAGTAAAAAACAATAAATTTGTAAAAATAGGTTTAGCCGATTTATCTCCTGGAATAAGAAATATTAATGCTATAACAACTATGACAAAAGGCTTCTATCCAGAGATTTTCAAAAAATGAAAATAAAAAATAGCACTTTTTTATTTTCCATAATGGCATTAATTTTAATAATCATACTATCAATAATCATAACAATAACTATAGGTCCAGTAAAAATAAATCCTTTAGATGTTTGGAAAATAATAATAAATAATACTTTTAACAAAGAAATATTTCAAATACAATGGGCAAAATCTATAGAAACAATAGTTTGGAATCTAAGACTCCCAAGAATTTTAATGGCTTTTATAACGGGAGCAACTCTTTCATTTGTTGGCGTTTTAATGCAGGCATTAACGAGAAACTCTTTAGCCAATCCTTATATTCTGGGAATATCTTCAGGAGCTTCTGCAGGAGCAGTTGCTTCCATAATACTCGGAATATTTGGTTTTTTAGGTTATTTAGGCCCCTCAATAGGGGCTTTTTTAGGGGCTATTTTATCTTCACTAATAGTTTTCAAAATAGCTCATTCTGGTTCTGGATATTCATCGAGCAAACTCGTTTTAACAGGAGTTGCAGTATCAGCCATGTTCTCATCATTGACAACTTTTATGGTATATACGGCAAAAGATTCTTCAAAATTAAGATCTGCAATGTTCTGGATGGTTGGAAGTGTTGGAGGAGCTAAATGGAATAATATTTTATTACCTTTTTTACTCTTGATAATATCTACAACAATAATGTATATATTCAATAAAGAACTCGATGGAATACTTATAGGAGAAGATACATCAAAAACTCTTGGAATAAACACTGAATTAATAAGAAAAATAATAATAATAATAAGCACATTATTAACTGGATTTATAGTATCTTTAACAGGAATCATTGGATTCATAGGATTGATAATACCGCATATTTCAAGACAAGCTGTAGGATCTACTCACAAAAAATTAATACCCTTTTCTATTCTAAGTGGAGGATTATTTTTAATATGGGCAGATACCTTCGCAAGAACTGCATTCACTCCCGAAGAAATACCTATAGGAGTTATAACTTCATTTTTGGGTGCTCCTTTCTTTTTATATCTATTAAGAAAAAACTCCTATTCATTTGGAGGCAAAAAATGATTAAATTAAAAATAGAAAACTTAAATTATAATATAAACAATAAAAAAATAATAGAAAATATAAACTTAAAAATAAAAGAAAAGAGTTTTGTAGGACTAATCGGACCAAATGGATGTGGAAAATCAACACTTTTAAAAAATATTTACAAAGTACTAACTCCAAGCAATGGAAAAATATATATAGAAGAAAAAAATATAAAAAATTTACCCTCAAAAAAATTCGCAAGAATTGTCTCAGTAGTCGCTCAAAATGATATAATTGATTTTGACTTTTCAATAAAAGATATAGTCCTCATGGGAAGATACTCTCATAAAAAATTATTTGAAAGTAATAAAAAAGAAGATGAAAAAATTGTAGATGAAGCATTAGAGATAGTTGGTTTAAAAGGCTATGAAGAAAGAAGTTTCTTCAGCTTATCTGGTGGTGAAAAACAAAGAGTTTTCATAGCAAGAGCTATAGTTCAACAAAGTGAGTTCATAATACTCGATGAACCAACAAATCATCTCGATATAAAATATCAAATTCAAATAATGAATATATTAAAATCATTAAATAAAACAACATTTTCAGCAATACATGATATGAATTTAGCAGCATATTATTGTAATTACTTAATAATAATGAAAGATGGGAAAATTTATAATATGGGAACTCCAGAAGAAGTTTTGACAGAAAAAATGTTTAAAGAAGTTTTTGAAGTAAATGCCAAAATAAATAAAAGTGAATACACTAAAAAATTAAACATCCATTATATCCCATGAATCTTTGAATCTGCGTATATCCCTCGTGAATCTGGGTACTGGAGATATTAAACAAAAAATGCATGGTTTCTATATCTTAGACTAACCATGCATTATTTATAATAATTTTTGTATTATATTTTCAAAAATATTGGCTACTGTTCGATATCATCTATAAAAAATACAGCATAATAATTTTCTTGTTCAACAAAAGTTATATGAATGGAATAATCAAATATTGAAACTTTATGATGATTTAAATAATTTCCTTTTAAAGATTTTTCAAAAGATAATACTATACCTCCAACTAATAATTCTTGAACATCTTTTCCATAAGGAGTATAATCATCATACACCATTTTATCTACTAATCTTTCATTTAAACCATCACTTTTTGCTTCAAACATAAAATAAAAAAGTCTATTTTTTCTATTCACAGTAAACATAACTCTTTTATCAGTTTCTTTATCTATAAAATAATAACTAATTAAATTCTGATCATGTTTTATAACATTTTTAACATCATCATAATAGAGATTCTCCAAATGATTATAAATCTTAATATACATAGGGCCATGTATAATAGTCTCTGTAGATTGATCAGTAATATCTTTATCTATATCTTCACTCTTATTAATAATTCCCTTTGTTTTATCATTCCTAATCTTCTCTTCTTCATGAAAATCTATTAATGTCTTTATTAACATAGTTCCAACTACTAATATTATCATTAACATTATTATTAATACTATTTTCCTCATTTTTTTCATCATTTACCCCCACTTATTATAATATTTACTTTGTTGATTATATCATTTTTAATTTAAAAAAAGAAGATGATTTTTATTCATCTTCTTTCAAATTTTAATCATTTATTTCTTCTCCAAATATATTTAATCCAATATTAAAATCACCCAAAACAATATCTAACTAACCCAAAGAATTATATACAAAATGGTCAAAATGTGGTAATCCGCTGAAAGCTGTCTATCCCACTACCTAACCTGCTATGTATACTATCATTGTGTTTACATTCATCATCACATTCCATGCTCTTCCTATATTATGGGGTATTGATGTATCTGTTAGCATGTTTGGTACTACTGTTGTTATGAAACCATCTTCATTATCATATTTTGTTATTACTTGCTATACTTCTATTTTTCCAATCATATTTGTATATCTATCCTATATATCTAAATTATCATATGGTTTTATTTTTGTATTTCCTATTATTGTTATATTTCCATCATAGTATTCTCTCATATGTTCAGATAATTTATTTGCCTATATTATTTTTGCTACCTAACTTATTCCTGCATTATCATCATAATAATCTCTCTTTTTATTTGCATATCGGGGTATATCATTGTCTAAATACTATTTAGTACATACATATTCTTCTCCTTGTATATTTATTATGTTTTGTGATTTACTATTGAATAGATTATACATCAGTCCATTGTTGTTGTATTTTACTTTCTTTCCATATACGTTTATTTGGGTCTATATTTTGTTTATGTTTGTTGTTATATTGTTCTATATTATATGTAGTCTATCATTTACAAGATATGTCTTTTGGAATGGTTCTATATCTCTCATTTGTTCATTTATTTCATATCCTTTGTATTTTAATTCATTTAAATATGTGTTTATATTTCCTATATAGTTATTTAAGTATCTTTCATGTTCTTGTTTTATTGTTTTTATTTTATTTGTGTATTTTTCCTAATATTCTTTTATATGTTTGAATATTTCTATTTTTATTCCAAATAAATAGTTTATTATATCTATATCATAATATTTTATTAGTTGTTTATACGTTTCTAATAATGTTATTATATTTTCTTTATAATTTTCTTTGTTTATTTCTTTTTTTGTTAGTCTATATATTATATTGTTGCATATATGGTATGTCTATTCATAGTCTTTACTTGTGTACACTCTTTCTATTTTTTCTTTTCTTAATTTGTTTAGATGATTCTAAAATAGTCTTTCTAATTCGTACATACTTATTTCTTTTAAATTATACTTGTATTTTTCAAATTCATATTTTGTTTCATCTTCATTCACTAATAGTATATTTCCTATATTTACTTTGTCTCTGTTTGCATATAGTATTTTTAATATGTTTGTCCTAATATTGGTTCATATGGATTATTTATTATTTCTTTTCCAGAGTAAAAGAATATATTTTTGAAGAAATTGTTCTCTTTTTCTTTTTTTTCATAGTACTAACTCGGATAGTACATGTTTGTCGCTAATTCCATGTATTCTCCTTTTTGTTTGTAGTTTTTTATATTGAATACATAGTCTTTATCTGATGTGTATGAGGTTATACATATTATATTTCCATATATTTCTATATGATTTCTAAATTATATATTTGTTCTTAAGAATTACATAACTTATTCCTAAAGTTCTTTATTATAGAGGGATTTAATTTTTTTCTTTTTTTATTATAATTTATTCATATTATGCGGTATAATAGTATATTATTGATGATTTTTGTCCTTTTCGATATATTAAGATTATTAGGATTTTGATTATAGTTCTCTTATTATAACTATTATAGAGATTTTTGTTTTTAATATTAACTTTAACAAGGACATAATGAGGTGATTTATGGCTTTATTTAATCAAGAATGATACAAGACATTCTTTGAGTATTGAAGGTATTGTTTCTAATGAAAAGCAATTGAAGGATATTATTAAAGGTAATTATGATGATGATGATGAAATTTTAAATTATTTTTCCACTGCAAAGAGCATGTATAGTTATGCTATAGAATTGTACAAAGACAAAGAATTTGTTTTGTCAAAAGCTACGTTGAGACATAAATAAAAAACGAAAATCTTTTGTATAAAACAAAATTTGAAGTTAAGATTAACTTTATTACTAAAAGAACTACAAAAAAATATGATAATTCTATTTTATTGGGTATAAAAATTTCTCCAGCTTTTTATAATAAAATTTCGAATGATTATAATTTTAAAGTTATTGTTGCTAAAGATCAGAAAGATATTTCGAGATTGATTAAAATGGGTTTTACAGAGTTATGACAAATGATTAAAAATTGAAAGAAGATGAATAAAAATCATCTTCTTTTTTTAAATTAAAAATGATATAATCAACAAAGTAAATATTATAAATATACCTCCAAAGCAGTTTTGTAATTTTTATTAATTACGTGTCTACTTTGGAGGTCATATCATTAACAGACAGTTTTTATTGCTTTATCTCCCATTCAGCACTTTCTTTTTGAAGGGAAAGCATCTTACTGTACATGCCTTTTAACTCCAGAAGTTCATCATTTGTTCCTTGTTCCACTACTTTACCATTATTAATAACAACTATTTTATCCACATTTTCTATTGTCCTAAGTCTGTGAGCAATTATTAGAACTGTTTTTCCTTTTATAAGTTTTCCAATTGCATCTTGTATTAAAGTTTCATTTTCTGGATCTATAGATGCCGTTGCTTCATCCAAAAGAATTATAGGAGCATCTTTTAATAAGGCTCTCGCTATAGAAATTCTCTGTCTTTCACCACCAGACAATGTATATCCATTTTCTCCGATAACAGTTTCATAACCGTTTGAAAGTTTATTAATAAATTCATCACATCTTGCAAGTTTTGCAACTCTTTCTATTTCTTGTTTTGAAGCATTCATATTTCCAACTTTTATATTATTATATATGGTATCATTAAAAAGAACTACATCTTGAAATACTATTGAAAAATTCTTTAAAAGTTCTTCAGGATCTATTGTATTTATATCAACTCCACCTATTTTTATACTTCCTTCATTTACATCCCAAAATCTTGCTATAAGTTTACTTATAGTACTTTTTCCACATCCTGAAGGCCCTACTAAAGCTGTTACTTCACCTTGTTTTATTTCAAGATTTATTCCCTTTATAACACTTTCTTTTTCATAAGAAAAATATACGTCTTCAAGATTTATATCATATGATGAAAGATTTACTGATTTTGAACCTTTTTGAATTTCATAATTTTCTATTTCAAGCATTCTTTCAACACAACTTCTTGAATGTATAACCTCTGCAAGCATCATGAAAACACTTGATAATGGATCAAATATTCTCGAAGCAATCACCATGAATATCAAGAAAGTCATCAAATCTATTTGACCATTCATTATAAAATAAATTCCAGCAATTATAACAGTTACAAAACCAAGTCTTAAAATTGATTGAGCTGACATTATTATTGAACCGGTAGAAAATTCTACTTTTAAAGCTTTTTTTATAGAATCATCGAGTTTTCCCTTTAATTTATCATAATAAATGTCTTCAAGATTCGATCCTTTTATAACTTTTATATTATCTAATATTTCTTGTATAGAATCATATATTTTTAATTTTGATTTAGAAACCATCTTATTATTTTTATGTTGAATATTTTTTGTAACCAAAATCATAATAACTGCGATAGGTACAAAAGCTAACAAAGCAACTGCCATTTTCCAATTAAAAAACATTAGAGATACACCTATTATTACTATACTTATCATTGCTGAAACCATTTCACCTGCCGTATGAGATAATACGTGTTCAAGCGTTGTGACATCTTCCATGAGTGTCATAGTTAAATCACTTATGTTTTTCTTTCCAAAATATGATAATGGTAATGTACGGATCTTTTCGGCAAGATTTATTCTTGTATTGGCACTCTCTTCATAAGCAGATATATAACTCAATCTATACTTTATTTTCTCAATTATATAAAGTAGAATAAATAGCAAAAGAGCTATACCAGAAAAGATCCAAAAATTCATAGATGATTTCTCAGTATCATTTATAAAAGGGGTTATAAATGAATTCAAAAGGTATATTAATAATCCTACTGGTAACATAAGACTTATATTATAAATAACACCTATAAAAATAGATTGTTTTAAATTTTTATATCCTTTGTCTGAAAGGGCAAAATAATTTTTAAGCATTATTAACCCCACCTTTAAACTTCCAGTTTATACTATTCGTAAATTCATTCCACATTCTCAAATACTTTCCCTCTTTTTGTAAAAGTTCTTCATGTTTTCCTGATTCTATTATTTCACCATCATCTACTAAATATATTTTATCTACGTTTTTTATTGTTGATAATCTATGAGCAATCATTATAACTGTCTTCCCTTTCAATAATTCATCAAAAGATTGTTTAATTTTAAATTCATTTTCTGGATCTGTAAAGGCAGTAGCTTCATCAAGAATAATTATAGGAGCATTTTTCAACAATGCTCTTGCTATAGCTATTCTCTGCATTTCTCCTCCAGAAAGATAAATCCCATCTCTGCCAATAACTGTATCAACACCATTTTCTAATTTTTCTATAATATCATTACATTGTGCTTTCTCAAGAGCTTTCATTATTTCTTGTTTAGATGCATCGAGTTTTCCATATCTAACATTCTCATAAATACTTTCTTTAAATAATCTGTTTTCCTGAAAAACAAAACTTATAATATCCATCAATTCATTCTTAGATATATCTTTTACATCAACTCCACCTATTTTAATAGATCCTTTTTCAGGATCATAAAATCTTGTAATCAAATTAGCTATGGTAGTTTTACCTCCTCCAGAAGGTCCTACAAGTGCTATTACCTCTCCTTGTTGAATATTAAAAGATATATTTTTTAAAGCATATTTTTCATTTTTTGAATATTTAAAAGATACATCTTCAAAGCTTATACCATAATCTTTTGGCGAAATAGATTTTTTGGAATATTTCAAGTCATCATAATTAAGCATATTTTCTATTCTTCTTATAGATTCTTTAGTCACACTTGCATGATTTGCAATATATAATATCTTCAAAAGTGTTGTTGTGATAGCTGGCATAAAAACTATATAAAAAATAAAACTCAATATAAAAGCTTTATAATCTACTGTAAGATTATAAATTACTATTGCTGTTGGAATTATAAAGAAAAAAATACCATTTATCATAGTATTAAATAAAGAAAATGGAACTTCAAAATTTAAAGTATATTTGAGTACAAAATTTTTATAATTTATGATTGATTTATAAAAATTTTTAAAAGAATATACTGATTGATTAAAAACTTTAACTACAGAAATACCTCTCACATATTCAACACCTGAATTATTCATTTCTTCAAGAGCATTTTGATATAATCTATTAAACTCTTTAGTTTTTTTATCACCCATAGAAACAAATTGAAGAAAAAAACCTATTAATATAGGAATAAGACAGGCTATACCCAATCTATAATCAAAAGATAAGATCAAAATAAGTATGGCTATTGGAATAACAAAAGATTGTGAAAGATCTGGTAATAAATGTGCTATAAATGTTTCTGTATCAGCAGTATTCTTTTCTATTATTTTTCTTAATTTACCACTGGTATTGTTTAAATGAAATGCCATATTAAAACTTTGAATTTTTTCGATAGAACTAAGAATCATATTTTTTCTAACATTGAAAGCTGTCGTATGCGAAAGCATTAGAGCCGTAAAATATAATATAAAAGACAAAACAGTTATTCCAACTATACTCCAACCATAATTTAGAAGTAATGAAGAGTTTAATTCTCCACCAGACTTAAAAAAATCTATAAGTTCAGACATTATAAAATAAATAAATACATATGGCATCATCATAAAAATACCTGAAATAGCCGAAAAAATCCAAGAAAGAATAAAATATTTTTTATACTTTCCAGTATATTCATTTATTTTCCCTATTAAACTAAAATCTTTATTCAATTCATTCAATCCTCCTTAATTTATTAAATCCCTTTTCTATAAAAACTTGGTGTAACACCATACTTTGATTTAAATGCTGCTGAAAATTTACTCGAATTTACATACCCAAGTTTAGAAGCTATAGAACTTATATTAAACTCAGAATTTCTCAAATAATATGCAGCTTTTGTCATCTTATATTCTTTTATATATGAATATACAGTTTGTCCATATATTTCTTTGAAAATATTTTGTATTTTATTTTCTTTAATATTAAATCTAACAGAAAGTTCTTTTATTTTTATGTGTTGCGAAAGATTTTCTGTCAAATAATCTTTTATAGATTTTATTTTTAATCTTTGTGTTTGAGGAATATAATCATTTTTTGAATAGTGCAAAGTTTTTTTATTAGAAATAAAGAATAAAAGTTCTATTATCTTTAAACTAATAGATTCCATCATATTATTTTGTTTATACTTATAAATATCATCAAATATACCTTCTACAAACTCATTTCCTCTTTCAACAAGTGTAAGATCTATTTTCTTTAAATATTTAATCAATTCAAATGTATCAATACCTAAAACTTTGAAAAAATTGTTTAAATCTTTTTCCATTCTTTTAGTGTCAAAATATACAGATATTCCTTCATATTTTCTTTCTGAAAAATATGGATTTAACACTTTATACTTCATATTATGAATCGCAAAGTCTCCAGGGCCCATAAATATGGAATAACCATTTTCAAGTTCACATTCGTATCTTCCTTTCCTACAATAATGTATAGCAAAGAAATCATCACTTCTTTTTATCTCACTTTTTATATATTCTTTATTACATAAATAATCGATAAAAAAAATTATTATTCCTGGCATCAACAAATATGGTTGTACTCTATAAATATATTCATCTTGATTCTCTTCATAAAATTTACAATAATAATCACCATCTTTTACTAAATTACTCTTATCTGTGAATATAAAATTCAAATCCATGAGATTACAAACATTTTTCTCCCTCATAATTTAGCCTCTCCTAAAAATAGTAGTTAATTAAACTTATTACTATTTTTATAGTATCACTCAAACTAGATTTTTTCTACTCCAAAAAATAAAAAAAAATCCAAAACATAAAAAATAATTATTATTATCAAAAAATAACATAAGAGTTTAATTTAATTTTAATTAAACTAAAAAAACTACTCCTCACTACTCAAAACATAAAAAAACTTATAATATCCTTTTTTATTTAAAAATTGCCTCAACTTAAAGGTATAAAATAACTCTTATTCATATTGAATAATAATAATTAATACTTTAAAATTTAATCAAGAGATATATAAATTGGAGGTGTTTTAATGAGAAGAGCTTTAGTGGTATGCCGTACGGGGATGGGAAGTAGTATGATGTTAAAATTCAAACTCGAACAAGTAATATCTCAAAATGATTTACCTTTAGAAATAGAACATGATGTTTTAAGTGCTGTAAATAATTATGATGTAGATTTTGTAATTACAATGAATGATCTCGTTGAACAATTAGAATCAGATGGAGTAAAAGTAGTGGGCATAAACGATATTATGGACAAAGAAGAAATAAAATCAAAATTGATGAATTATTTAAAAAAATTAGAAGAATTATAAAGTTAGGGGGATTTTTATGGGATTATTGAAAGTTGTTGTTTTTGATGTATTAAGTTCAGCTCCTATTCTCGTAGGTCTTATGGCTTTAATGGGTTTGCTAATTCAAAAAAAATCTGCCGTAAAAGTTATAACTGGAACTATAAAAACAATAGTTGGTTTTTTGATATTTTCAAGTGGAGCAGCTCTCGGTGTAACTGCTTTAGATAGTTTTCAACAACTTTTTGCTAAAGGGTTTGGATTAACTGGAATCTTACCTCTTGCTGAAGCTGTCACAGCACTTGCTCAAAATAAATTTGCAACTGTTGTTTCTCTTATCATGTTTATTGGATTTATTTGTAATTTACTTGTTGCGAGATTTACAAAGTTTAAATACATTTTTTTGACTGGTCAACATAATTTATATCTCGCAGCTCTTTTAACAGTTGTCTTAAAAGCACTCGGTCTTGGAAACGCCATAACTATATTAATAGGCTCCATAATACTTGGTTTTGCTGCTGCAATATTTCCAGCAATTGCCCAACCATATATGAGAAAAATAACGAAAAATGATGAAATAGCTATGGGACATTATGTAACTCTTGCATATGCTTTATCTGGTTGGATTGGTTCAAAAGTTGGAAATCCAGAACAAAGTACAGAAAAATTAAAATTACCTGGTTGGTTATCAATATTTAAAGATTATGTAGTCTCTGTAAGTATATCAATAGGAGCTTTCTATTATATATCTGCAATTGCTGCTGGTAAAGAGGCAGTTGAAACTCTTTCAGGTGGAGTTAATTGGCTTGTATATCCAATTTTTCAAGCATTTACATTTACCGCTGCTTTATACATAATAATAACCGGAGTAAGAATGTTCTTGGGTGAAATAGTTCCAGCATTTGTTGGAATATCAGAAAAACTTATACCAAATGCAAAACCTGCATTAGACTGTCCAGTTGTTTTCCCATATGCACCTACAGCAACTGTAATAGGATTTATCTCGGCTTATATTGGTGGATTACTATGTATGGTTATATTTGCTGCGATGGGAGTAACTGTAATAATACCAGTTGCAATACCTTATTTTTTCATAGGAGCTACTGCTGGAGTATTTGGTAATGCCACTGGTGGATGGAAAGGTGCTATAGCAGGTGGATTTGTAACTGGAATATTAATAGCTGTTGGTCCTGCATTATTATATCCAATAATGGGTAAGATAGGACTTTCAGGTACAACATTCCCTGAAACAGATTTTGTTGCTGTTGGACTTGTTGTGTACTATTTAGGAAAATTATTCGTAAGATAAAAATTTAATCGGAGGTCATTTTTGTGAAGTCTAATACTATAAACATAGAAGAATTAAAGAACAAATCTAAATTATACAGAAAAACTATAATAGAGATGATTTATAAAGCAAAAGTTGGTCATCCAGGCGGCTCTTTATCTTGTATAGATATACTAAATGTACTATACAACACAAGAATTGATAGATCAGAAGAAAACAAAGATAGACTTATACTTTCTAAAGGCCATGTAACTCCTGCATTATTCAGTGTTTTTATGGATTTAGGATATATAGAAAAATCTGAAATAAATACATTCAGACAAATAAACTCAAGGCTTCAAGGTCATCCTGATAGAAATAAAATTAAAGAGATAGATGCCAATACGGGGTTATTAGGCCAAGGTCTTTCAATAGGAGTGGGAGCTGCACTTGCAAAGAAATTAAAAAATGATAATGATCATAATGTATATGTAATAATAGGTGATGGTGAAATGCATGAAGGTCAAATATGGGAAGCTCTTATGGAAGGGGCACATTATAAATTAAACAATTTAATAGTATTTCTTGACTATAATAAACTTTCATCTAAAGGAAATTGTAATGAAGTTATGAATCTTGAACCAATACATGATAGAATAAAAAGTTTTAATTGGCACATAGAAGAAATAAATGGAAATGATATCGAGGAAATCTTACAAGTACTTGAAAAAATAGATTCAATAACAGATAAACCTAAGTTTATAATTGCAAATACGATAAAAGGAAAAGGTGTAAGTTTCATGGAAAATAATCCTAAATGGCATAGTGGTGGATTAAACGATGAACAATATAAAAAAGCTATAGAAGAATTAAATTAAAGAGGTGTTTTTATGAATTATAAACTTGTTTCAACAAGAGATTATATAGGAAAAGTACTTATTGAAATGCAAAAAAAACATAAAAATTTAGTAGTAATAGATAGTGATTTAGCTTCATCTGTAAAATCGAATGAATTTGCTGAAGTTTATCCAAATAATTTTTTTGAAATGGGAATAGCTGAACAAAGTAGTATGAGTTCTGTATGTGGCTTTGCCATGGAAGGATTTATACCTATTTATGTGAATTTTTCAATTTTTGTAACTGGAACCGTTTGGACTCAATTAAGACAAGCATGCTATTCAAATTTTAATTTCAAAATAATTGGAAGTCATCCTGGAATGGATAATGGTCCTGATGGTGCAACTCATCATGCACTTGAAGATATTGCCTTATCAAGAGTAATTCCTAATATGACAGTATTCACTCCATCAGATATGAATGAATTAAAAGCATGTGTAGAAGAAGCATTAAAGATAAACGGTCCTGTTTATATAAGAACTCCAAGAGATACAGTTCCAGTATTACATGATGAAAATTGTTCTTTTCACACTGGTAAAGCTGAAATCTTAGAAGATGATGGAAATGATATAGCTATAATATTCGAAGGAAGTTCTTCCAAAGAAGCTTATGAAGGATTTTTATCTTTAAAAGAATTGGGTTATAAAAACAAATTAATAAATATAAGAAGTATAAAACCTATAGATTCAGAATTAATAAATAAACTTTCTTCAAAAGTAAAAGGAATAGTAACAGTAGAAAATCATAATGTAAGTGGAGGATTAAATGGAGTTATTTCAGAAGAAATCGTAAAGTCTAAAAACAATATCATTGTAAAATGTGTTGGTGTAAATAATACTTTTACAGAATCAGGAAAAACATCTGATGTAAAAAAGAAATATGGTCTTTCAAGTGAAAAAGTAGTGGAAAAGGCTTTAGAAATTATCAAAGGATTATGATGTCTGGAAAACATTATTTGGAGGCGGTATTTTTGAATGAAATAATTCCACTACAAAATATAAAAACAAATATAAATGCTGAAAATTGGGAACAAGCTGTAAGAATTTCAGGTGAACTTCTTTTAAAAAATAAAAGTATAAAAGAAAATTATATTTTAAAAATGATTGAAAATGTAAAAAAATATGGACCATATATAGTTATATCACCTGGAATTGCTTTGGCTCACGCCGAATCTTCTGATGATGTTCTCAAAAATGATATTTCTATGATCATATTGAAAAATGCTGTCAAATTTGGAAATAAAGCAAATGATCCTGTAAAAATAATAATATCATTCTCGGCTAAAGAAAGTAAATCTCATTTAAAAATTCTTTCAAAATTATCTGAAATAATGGATAATAAAGATTTTTACAAAAAGATAACTAATATAAATAAATCGGAAGAAATTTATACTTTCATAAACAAATAGGAGAATAAGAGGATTTATATCCTCTATTCTTCTTTCATCAAATTAAATGTGAGGTTTTTTATATGAATATAAAAACAAGAATTATAGATATAATGATTTTTCTTCATGATTTAAAAACACCTATAACAATAGCTGAAATATCAAAAAAATTTAATGTGAGTAAAAGAACTATAAGATATGATTTGGAAGAAATAAAAATTCTCTCAAAAAAATATGATTTTGCTCTAATATCTAAACAAGGTGTTGGTATTTATATAAAAAATAAAAATTCATTAAATAAATTCATTAAAAATTTTGATGATAAAAATCTATCTATAGAAAAAACAGATAGAGTGTTTTTAATACTATTCAAACTATTTCAAACTTTTGAACCAATAAAAATAAACGATCTTGAAGAAATTACTAAAGTAAGCAAATCAACTATATCCAATGATCTTGATGTAGTTGAATATTGGTTGAGGAATAAAAAAATAAATCTTATAAGAAAACAAAATTTTGGAATTTTAATCGATGGTGAAGAAAATGATATAAGGCATGCTTTTACTTCTTTGATATATGAAACTGGGAAAAATGAAAAAATAATAAAACTTTTAAACAATTTAAATAAAGATTATATAAAAGAAAAATTTTTAAAAAATGATACTCTGAATTTTTTTAATGAATTAATAAATGGGATTGATATATTTGAAGTTGAATATATAATTAAAAAATACATAAAAAAATATAAATTTGATATATCATTTGATGATTATGCGAGTTTAATAATACATTTATGTTTTTCTATAAAAAGAATAAAGAATGGAAAAATAATAAAATATGAAAATTCTATGATAAATGATTTAATAACAAAAAAAGAACTCGAAATAATAAATAAAATTTCTGATGATTCTGAAAATTTTTTTGAAATATCTATACCTCAAGAAGAAAGATTTTTCTTAGCTTTTCATCTTTTAGGTGCAAAAAAAGATATAATTCCTTTAAATAAAGATGGAGTAAATGAAGATTTTTTATTTCTTGCAAAAGAAATGTGTAAAATTGTTGATGATTATTTTAAAATAAATTTAATACATGATAATGAATTAATAAAAGGACTCGCCATACATTTGATGGCTGCAGCAAATAGAATAAAGTTTAATTTACCACTTCATAATCCATTATTGCCAGAAATAAAAAACAAATATTCAGAAATATATGAAGCTTCTATTATAGCCTCAAAGATTTTTATGGCTTATTTAAATAAAAATGTAGAAGAAAATGAAATTGGTTATATAGCTTTACATTTTGGTGCTTCAATAGAAAAAAATTACAAAAATGAAGGTAATTTTCTTAAAGTGATTTTAGTCTGTTCAAGTGGTATAGGAACAACAAATATATTAAAATCAAGGCTTTTAAATGAATTTAATAATATAAAAATAATAAATACCGTTCCAGTGAGGGAGATAAATAAATATTATAAACAAGATATTGACTTAATTTTATCTACATTTGATATACATGAAAATAATTTTCCAAATTTAAAAGTATCTCCTTTACTTTCAAATGAAGACATATCAAAAATTCGATCTATAATTATAAAACGAAAAAATATGTTAAATATAAGAAAGAAAAATATAAGTTTCAATGAAAAAATAAGTAAAAATGATCTTTTAAAAATACTAAAGAATAATATAGATGATGAAAATACTTATATTAAAATAAAAAATATAATAAAAGAAGAAAATTATAATAAAACTAATAATTATGAATTAACCCTTAAAAATCTTTTAAATATAAAATTAATAAAAAAAATAAATACCATAAAAAATTGGGAAGATGCCGTATTCAAGTCTGGAGAATTGCTTTTAAAAGAAGCATTTATAGTAAAAGAATATATACAAACATGTATAAAAATAATAAAAGAAAATGGTCCTTATTCTGTTATATCAAAACATGTGGCTTTAATACATGCTTCATCAAAAGATGGAGTGTTAAAACCTGGAATTTCTATGTTGATAATAAAAAACGGAGTCAAATTTAATTCAAAAAATGACCCCGTTAAAATTGTCTTTACTTTTTGTGCAAAAGATAAAAATGAAGATTTAAAAGCTATAACAGATATTTTAAAACTTTTAAATGACAAAAATTTTATAAATTATATGATATCTTTTAAAAATACTAATGAAATATTAAAGTATATACAAAATTACGATTATACTAAAAATTAATCCTGATCATACACAGGAGATTTTTCAACAACTCTTCTCTCCCATTTTCCAAAGAAAAAGAATAAAAATCCCATTATAGTAGTTAAAAAGTTACTCAAAACCATAGCATACCAAACTCCTGTAGAACCAAGATCTGTAAAATTTTGGAATATTATTATCATAGGTATTCTGAATATCCAAAGTCTTCCCATAGAAATCATCATAGAATACAATGTATGACCAGATCCTTGAAATGTTCCATTTAAAAGATCATTCATACCTACAAGGAATAATGAAAGAGCCATTAATTTCATATACTCAGTACCTTCAATAACAGTTGGAAGATCTTGTTCTAAAGGTAAAAATATTTTTAAAGCATTTTCGGCATATATAAACAAAATAATACCCAAAGTCATAGATATAGTAAATGAATACAATGCAGCTGTTTTGAAAGCTTTTTTTACCCTATCTATTTGATCTGCACCTATATTTTGGCCTATTATAGAAACTATAGCACCACCAATAGCCATTCCAGGCATAAAAACCATAGAATTTATTCTATTAGCTACACTGTATGCAGCAAGAGTTGTATTACCATAAGTAACTATAAAACTGTTCAATATTATAAAACCAAGAGATTCCATAGAAGTCCCTATAGTTGAGGGTAATCCTATTTTAAATATTTTAATAACCTTATCCATTCTCAATTTTAAATTACATTTTTTTATATATATACCATCTTTTTTTCTAAATAGAAGAGGATAAATTAAAATCAAAAATACTCCTTGAGAAATTACAGAAGCTATAGCCGCACCGATTATACCCATTCTAAAATTGATTATAAAAAGTGGATCAAGAATCATATTTAAAACAACACCCAAAGAACTTATTATCATAGGCGTAAGAGTATTTCCTTCTGATGTTTTAACAGAATTAAAAACCATATAAGTATAAGACACTGGTGTACTCAAAAACATTATCCTCAAATAAGTCAATGATTTATCATATAATTCTCCAGTTGCACCCATCCATCTCAAGACATATGGTGAAACAATTATACCTATAATAGTCATGACAATAGAAAAAACTATAGTGAGAGAAAATATCTGTCCAGCTATTAATCGAGCATTATCTTTATCTCTTAGTCCATTATATTGAGACATCAATGAAGTTCCAGCTGAAGATATTCCTATACCTATAGTTATAACAAAAAATAAAACCGGCCAAACAAATGAAGCGGCCGCCACCTCCAATGAACCAATCTTGCCTACCCAATAAGTGTCTGTCAAATTGTAAAGGGTTTGACTCAAATTTGATAATAGTAATGGAATTGCCATTTTTAAAAGGGCTTTTTTTATATCCCCATGAAGTATCATATCTCTTTTCTTTTCATAATCCATGATAATACACCATCCATATTTTGTTAGCATTCCATACTATTATATCTCATAATATTCAATTTTTTTCATAATATTTTTATAAATCTAATATTTTCAAAGTGTTTTTTATCTCCTTTTTAATATCTTCACTCTCCCACTCATTTCTATAGTTTAAACATCTACATATATAATTTTTCTCACCATCTTTAAATTCTCTTCTATAATGAACATGTCCCATTATAATATACTTTATATTATTATTATCCTCGATTATTGGCAATAGTTTATCTGTACCAAGAAAACCGTTAAAATACTTCCATAAATCATTATATTCTACTTTAAATGCAGGATGCGTTATCATATGAGTTACAAGTATTATTTTTTTATTTTTATATTTACTTATTTGTTCTTTTAATTTTTCTATAAATTCTATGTTTTTAATTTTATCAAGTTTTCCCCATTTAATATACTGACTATCTTTCCATGTTCTTCCCATATACATTTTCATTTCAAGTTGTTCATCAAAAAAACTATTATCTGCAAAAGAATAATCATACCATAAAACATCCCCTATAACTACATATTCTTCATTTAGTTCATAAGGATTATCACAAAGATTTCCTTCAAAGGTTTTTAATTTTTCATATATATTATATGTTTCAAGTTCTTTATTTTTTATATTCCAAAGATCATGATTACCAGGTACAAAAAGAACTTTCGATTTTGATAATTCTTCTATTTTTCTCAAAACTTCGATCGTTGTATTATAATTCTCAGAAATATCTCCAGCTATTATGAGAACTTCTACCTCTTTTTCTTTTAAATAATCGCTTAATATTTCTTCTATTTTTTCATCTTCTTTATTACTGATATCAACATGAATATCTGAAATTATTCCAATTTTCATAAATTACCTCCCAAAAAGATGACATTTTACTGTATGATTTTTTTCCAAATTTATTTCATCAGGATCATTTTTTTTACAAATATCCATAGCATAGGGACATCTCGAATAAAAATCACATCCTATATCACTATTATACTTCGGAATATCTCCTTTTATAATTATTCTATTATTCTTTCTATTTATTTTTGGAACTGAAGATATTAAAACTTTTGTATAAGGATGAGCAGGCATTTTCATTATATTTTCTACATCCCCTGTCTCAATTATCTTTCCCATATACATAACCGATATTCTATCGCTCAAATAACTGACTACATTCAAATCATGAGAAATAAATAAATAAGTCAAGTTATAATTACTTTGTAAATCTTTTAAAAGATTCAATATTTGTGCTTGTATTGAAACATCCAATGAAGAAACTGGTTCATCTGCAACTATTAACTTTGGATTCAATATTAAAGCACTCAATATACTTATTCTCTGTCTTTGTCCACCAGATAATTCATGAGGATATCTTTTAAGATGTTCTTTACCAAGTCCAACATCTTCTAATCTATCATTTAAATATTCCTTAGAAGTTTTATCATATATTCCATGTATTTTTAAAGGTTCTTCAAGTATCCATTTTATAGTCTTTTTGGGATTTATTGATCCTGATGAATCTTGAAAAATCATTTGAACTTCTTTTCTATAATTTTTTAATCTTTTATTTTTTATATCATTTATTCTTTCATTTTTATATAAGATATCTCCTGAATCTTCTTTTAAAAGTCTTGTTATTATATTTCCAGTAGTTGTTTTACCGCAACCGGATTCTCCAACAAGTCCATAAACTTCTCCAGTTTTTATTTTTAAATCTACACCCTTTAAAACATTTATTTTTTTGTTTTTTTTAAATAAAGAATTATTTCTATTAATAAAACTTTTCTCCAATCCCTTTATTTCAACTATATTATCCATTATTTATCACCTTATGACATTTCACATAATGTTCTTCATTAATCTTAAATTCTTTTGGATTTTCAATTTTACAAATATCCATAACAAAATCACATCTATCTTTGAATGGACAACCATCAATTTTTGAGTTTATATCAGGAACTTTTCCTTTTATATTATAAAGTTTCTTACCCCTTAAATCATCAGAAGGCAAACATTTTAAAAGCCCCTCAGTATAAGGATGTTTAGGGTTATTTATTATTTCTTTTTTGCTTCCCTTTTCTATTATTTCGCCAAAATACATAACAACTACAGAATCACATATCTCATCTATAACGCCTATATCATGAGATACAAATAAAATAGAAGATTCTCTACTTTTATTTATATTTTTTAATAAATCTATTATTTGAGCCTGTATTGTAACATCTAATGCTGTTGTAGGTTCATCAGCTATTATTAAATCAGGTTGATTAGCAATTGCAATTGCTATGATAACTCTTTGTCTTTGTCCACCGGATAATTCATGAGGATATTTATTATAAGAACTTTCAACATCTGGTATTCCCGTACTTTTTAATAGATTTAATGTTTCTTCTTTTAAAGTCTTTTTATCTATAATTCTATGTTGAACTATATTTTCTTCTATTTGTTTTCCTATTTTCATAAGAGGATTCAAAGATACCATTGGTTCTTGAAAGATCATAGAAATTTTTTCACCCATCATTTTTATTCTTTCTTTATTTTTTAAAGATAATAAGTTTTTATTATCAAATATCAACTTACCAGAAGTTATTACAGCATTATCAGGTAAAAGTCCTATTATAGAAAGAGAGGTTATGCTCTTACCACATCCCGATTCACCAACAATTCCAAGTATTTCACCTTTTTTTATTTTAAAACTTATATTTTTAACAGCCGAACTCAAATAATTTTTATTTTTAAATCCTATTGAAATATTCTCTAAACTCAATAATTCCATAAAATCACTTCTTCCTTTTGTCTTGAAGATCTCTCAATCCATCTCCGAGAAAATTAAACCCTAAAACAGTTAAAGATATCATCAATCCTGGAGCAATAGCATACCATGGAGATATAGTTATAAATATTTGTGATTCATTAAGCATCCTACCCCAACTTGGATACGGCGGTTGAACTCCAAGTCCAAGATAACTCAAACCAGCTTCGGAAAGTATAGCGCTGGAAAAACCTAATGATCCTGCAACAAGTATTGGAGAAAGTATATTTGGAAGTATATGAAAAAATATTATTCTTAAACTACCTGCACCTTTTATTTTTGCATTCTTCACATATTCAAAATTTTTATGTTGAATAACACCACTTCTTGTTATACGAGCAAAACTTGGTATAGACATAATTCCTATCGCAATTATGGTGTTTTTTATTCCCACTCCAAAAATCGATACAAACATCAAAGCGAATAATATACCAGGAAAAGCAAGCATCGCATCCATAAATCTCATAATTATTTCATCAAATATCCCACCTAAATATCCGGATAACGCTCCTATAAAAACTCCAAATACGAGACCTATTGCAACAGATACAAATCCAACAAATAAAGCTGTTTGTGTACCAACCATTATTCTACTCAATATATCTCTACCAAAATTATCAGTTCCAAGTATATTTTCAAATGATGGTGAAGAAAATCTTTTAGTCACATTCATTTGAGTTATATCATGCGGAGTATAAAAAAAACTCAAAATACCTATTAAAACTATAAAAGAAATTATAATTATTCCTATCATTAAATTTATATTCTTCATCTAATCACCTATTTTGTTTTTACTCTTGGATCTATCAACACATAGAGTATATCTATCATAAAATTTATAAAAACGACTATAAAAGCTAAATACAATACAAGTCCTTGTACTAAAGGAATATCCCTTGTTGAAATTGCATTTATCAAAAGTCTTCCTATTCCAGGTAAAGAAAAAACTTGTTCTATAATTATGCTTCCACCAAGTATATTACCTATTATCATTCCCAAAATGGTTATAACAGGAATGAGGGCGTTTCTTAAATTATGCTTCAGTAAAACTTTATTGGCCTGTATTCCTTTAGAATATGCTGTTAAAGTATAAGGTTTGTTCATTTCTTCAATAATAGTATTTTTTGTATATCTTGTTATAACAGCTATCGAAGGTATAGATATAGCTAATGAAGGTAAAAAAAGAGCTTTAAAAGCTTCAAAAGGATTTTGTGACCATGGAACATATCCTCCCGTTGAAAATATTCTAAAAATGAGACCAAACAAAAAAATAAGTATTATACCAATCCAAAAAGAAGGTATTGACATTAAAAACTGAGTTATAAAAGATATAAAAGTTCCAATAAATTTATTATTATTCTTTGCACTTATTATTCCAAGAGGTACACCTATTAAAATTATTATTATTATAGACATAAAAGCCATTGAAAAAGTTACTGGTACTCTATCTTTTATCATCTGTAGAACAGGTTTTTCATATCTTATAGATTTTCCAAGATCTCCTTTAAAAAGAGATTCCAGCCAGTTTATATATCTGACTGGAAATGGGGAATCAAGATCCAATTCACTCTTTAAAGCTTCAATTTGTGCCTCATCGGCATCCATGCCTAACTTTGAAAGTATGGGGTCGCCAGGTATAATTTCAAAAACAGAAAAAGTTATAAGGGTTATGAATAATATGGTTATAATCATAGATAATATTTTTTTAAAAAACATTTAAATACCTCATTTTTCGTAATATAATTTTGAAATATCTTGAACATACAGTGGATACATAGTATATCCTTTTATTTCTTTATAAGTAACTACTGTAAGTTGAGGATCCATTATATAAACAGCTGCTGCATCTTCTGTTAAAATTATCTGTGCTTGTTTATAAAGTGCTGCTCTTATATCTTCATTTGTTTCAGATATAGCTTTATTTATTATTTCATCATATTCTAAGTTCTCATAATTATAAAAATTTTTTGGATAATCACTTAAATATCTTCTCAATATATCATATGGACTTAACTTACCAGTAAGACCTATTATAGTCATATCATAATTTCTTTTTGAATAAACTTCATCCAACCATACACCCCATTCAACCTGCTTTATATCTACATTAATTCCAATTTTTTTAAGTTGTTCTGCTATAACTTGAGCTGTATCTACATGAAATTTATAATTTGATGGAACCGTTATTGTAGTATTAAACCCATTAGAGTATCCTGCATCTTTCAAAAGTTGTTTAGCCTTTTTTAAATCAGTTTTATAATAATCTTCGAGTCCCTCTTCATAATATTCTTTCATTATAGGAGACATATTAGAACCTAGTTTAGTTCCATTACCATTTGCAACCAATTGAATTATTTCATCCTTATCAATGGCATAGTTTATAGCTTGTCTCACTCTTTTATCATCAAAAGGTTTGACTTTATTATTCATAGTCATTAGTTGTACCATATTCTGTTCACCTTTTATTACATTATATCTATCTTTTAACATTTCAGCTTGAATATCATTTATTCTTGGATACATTCTTATATCTCCAGAAAGAAAACTCAATAAAGATGTTTGTTCATCAGGAATTATTTTAAAAACAACATTATCTATATGAGCTTTTTCTCCCCAATAATCCGCAAATTTTTTTAATACAAGTTTTTGACCTGGTACATATTCTACAAAAGAATATGGTCCTGTACCTATTGGATTATCATTCAATAAATTAACCTTTTTAGGTACAATTGCAGCCACAAACTTAACTAAAAAATCAGAATTTCTTGTATTTAATCTGACTTTAATAGTTTGAGAATCTGGTGAATCTATGCTTTCAACATACTTTTGAAAATCAGAAGATAAAGCAGAATCTTTATCATTACCTTTAAGTCTGTTTAAAGAATATAAAACATCTTCTACTGTTACTATTTCACCATTATGAAACTTAATATTTTTTCTCAATTTAAAAGTATATTCTAATCCATCATCGCTTACAGTATAAGATTCAGCAACAGCTGGTATAACTTTACCATCCGGGCTTGGTTTTAAAAGGCCTTCAAAAACATTAAACATCATTTCATATGTTCCGGAAGCTGCAGCTTTATGTGGGTCAAGAAAATCTGGATCTTGTGGAACTCTTATAACTATATTCGATGAAAAAGAAAAAATCATTATACTCAAAACCGATATAAATAAAAATACTTTTTTCATATCATAATCCACTCCTTTTTATTTTCAATTCATAAAAATTATATTTCTTGATTATTTTTCTTTTTTTTAGAAATATTAAATTATATAAAAAAATAGACTTATCAAACGATAAGTCTATTTTTATTATCTTTAGTCCAATAATTTATCTCCAAAATACTTTATACCAAATGCTCCTATTGGTGCCGTAAATATTATAGATAAAACTGCAACTGCGAGAATAAGATCTCCATTTTCAACACCCATACTCAAAGGAACAGCTCCTATAGCTGCCTGAACAGTAGCTTTAGGAATATATCCTATAATAGAAAAAATTTTCTCTTTTCCATTCAAATCAGATCCCATTAAAGATATAAAAACACCTAAGCTTCTAAATAAAAGACCTATAGTTATCAAAGCAAGGCCTTTGAGACCTGAATTTAAAGCAACTGTTGTATTAACTTGCGCACCAACTAAAACAAATAATATTATTTCAGCAAAAACCCATATTTTTTCAAATTTCTTTGCTATTCTATTTGCGGCATCTGGTTTTTTTTCAAGTAATATAAAACCTATAGTCATAACCCCTAGAAGACTTGCAATCTGTATATAAGATTTTAAAACATCTTCAAGAGTTGTCAAAAATATAGATATGGCTATTATATATAAAACTTTTCTTGTATCTCGTATATGAAATTTCTTAAAAATACGAACAAATATAAAACCTACAACAGCCCCTATTGCAACTCCCAAAATAATTGAAATTGGAATTTCAATTATTTTTACAGGTATATTTACATTCTTTCCACCATAAAGTCCCAAAAAAGTTGAAAACATTGTAATAGCTACAACATCATCAATAGAAGCACCTGCAAGTATCATAGTTGGAATAGCTTTCTTTTCACCTTTTCCCTTTTCAATTAATTCAAGCATAGATGGCACTACTACTGCTGGAGAAACTGCTGCTATTATGAATCCAAGCATTCCGCCTTCTATAAATGAAAGGCCAAATATCTTCATAGAAAAAAAGGCAATAGCAAATCCTTCAATAAGATCTGGAATAAATGCAAGTTTTGCAGATTCTTTTCCAACTTTTTTAAGCGTACTTCTCGATATTCCAAGTCCCGCTCTTAAAAGTATTATTATAAGAGCTATTTTCCTTAAATCTGTAGAAATATTCATCATCTCAGGGCTTATCCAGTCAAGCATATATGGCCCTATTAAAACTCCAAGTATAAGCATTCCAAGTATGCCAGGAAGTTTAATTTTTTCAAATAACCATTTAAAAATCAATCCCAAAATTATTACAGTAGCTATACTAAGTGCCATAAACTTTCCTCCTTAAATGAAAAAACTCCTGTCCATTTAAATATAGACAGGAGTCATTAGCATTTTAATTGCGGTTAAAGGCGAACTCCATCACCTAAAATATATTCATTTAAAAGAATTATAGTATAAATTGATTGAAACAATATTAAGATATATTAAAAATTATCCTTCTACTGGTGCTTCAAACTGACTCTTATAAAGATCTGCATAAAAACCATCTCTTTCAAGAAGTTCTTTATGATTTCCCTGTTCAACAATATCACCATGATTCATTACAAGAATTAAATCTGCATCTCTTATAGTAGAAAGCCTATGAGCAATTATAAAACTAGTTCTATTCTTCATGAGATTTATCATAGCTTTTTGTATTTGAACTTCTGTTCTGGTATCTACAGAACTTGTCGCTTCATCAAGTATCAATATTTTTGGATTTGCAAGTATAGCCCTTGCAATTGTTATCAACTGTTTTTGTCCTTGAGATATATTTGAAGCTTCTTCATTTAAAACCATATCATATCCATCTGGTAAAGCATGAACAAAGCCATCGACATGAGCAGCTTTAGATGCCTCATAAACTTCTTCATCAGTTGCATTCAAATTACCATATCTTATATTATCTTTTATAGATGCATTATAAAGCCATGTATCTTGTAGAACCATTCCAAAATAAGATCTCAAATCTTTTCTTGTAAAATCTTTTATATTATTATTATCTATCAAAATTTCTCCACTATTTATATCATAAAAACGCATCAACAACTTCACCATAGTAGTCTTACCTGCACCAGTAGGACCTACTATAGCTATTTTTTGACCAGCCTTAATATTTGCAGAAAAATTATTTATTATTATTTTATCTGAATCATATCCAAAATGTACATTTTTAAATTCAACATTTCCTTCTATAGTTTCAGGCTTAACTGGGTTTAAAGTATCCAAACTTTCTTCTTCTTCTTCAAGAAATTCAAAAACTCTTTCTGCCGCAGCTGCTGTTTGCTGAAATATATTAGAAATATTAGCGAGCTGTGCTATTGGTTGTGTGAAAGATCTTACATATTGTATAAAAGCTTGAATATCTCCAACTTCGATCATTCTTTTTGCTGCAAGCCAACCTCCTAAAACACTTATTCCAACATAACCTATATTACCAACAAAATTCATTATAGGCATCATCATTCCAGATAAAAACTGTGATTTCCATGCTGCACCATAAAGTTTTTGATTAAACTTATCAAAATCTTTTATACTTTCCTCTTCACCATTAAAAGCTTTCATAACAACATGTCCACCATACATTTCTTCAATATGTCCATTAACATTACCAAGATAATCTTGTTGTTGTTTAAAATATTTTTGAGAATATTTAACTACAAAAGCTATTAAAATCATAGAAATAGGAATTATTGCAAGAGCTACTAATGTCATCTGCCAACTTATAGAAAACATCATAAATAAAACACCTACAACAGTAGTTATAGAAGTAATCAATTGTGTAAGACTCTGATTAAGTGTTTGACTTATAGTATCAACATCATTGGTAACTCTTGATAATACCTCACCTTGATTTGTGTTATCAAAATATTTAAGCGGAAGTTTATTAATTTTTTTAGAGATTTGATCACGAAATCTATAACTTATATCCATAGAAACTCCAGACATTACCCATCCTTGGATATAACTAAAAATAGAACTTATTAAATAAATTCCAGCAAGCATAAGTAATATATTCCCTATATATACAAAATCAATACCACTACCAGTTCCAGTTATTTTAGTCATAATACCTTCAAAAAGTTTAGTAGTTACTTTACCAAGAATTTTAGGCCCTATTATCATAAATATAGCACTTGCCATCGCAAATATAAAAACTACAATAATCGAAACTTTATAATCACTCATATATTTTAAAAGCTTTTTCATAGTTCCTTTAAAATCTTTAGCCTTTTGACCACCTCTCATAACAGCAGGTCCATGTCCAAAGCCTTCATTATTATTTTTTTGTTTGTTTTTGCTCATTACAATTCCTCCCTTGATAATTGGGATAAAGCTATTTCTTGATATGTTTTACAACTCTCCATCAACTCTTTATGAGTTCCTTTTCCAACTATACTTCCTTCATCAAGGACAAGAATCTGATCTGCATTAACTATAGTAGAAATACGCTGTGCCACTATTATAAAAGTGCTATCAGAAGTTTCCTGTTTTAATTTTCTTCTCAACATAGAATCTGTTTTGAAATCTAAAGCTGAAAAGCTATCATCAAAAATATATACTTTTGGTTTTTTAACTATAGCTCTTGCAATAGAAAGCCTTTGTTTTTGACCACCAGAAACATTAGATCCACCTTGTGAAATAGGTGATTGAAATTTCTCCTCTTTTTCATCTATAAACTCCATAGCTTGGGCTATCTCTGAAGCTTTTAAAATTTCTTCATGAGATGCATTTTTATCTGCATATTTCAAATTAGATTCTATTGTTCCACTAAATAATATACCTTTTTGAGGCACATAACCTATTTGATCTCTTAACTCTTTTTGATTGAGTTTTCTTATATCAACACCATCTAAAAGAATTTCTCCTGCAGTCACATCATAAAATCTTGGTATCATATTTATAAGTGTTGATTTCCCGGAACCTGTAGATCCAATTATAGCTGTAGTTTGACCTGGTTTTGCAATAAATGAAATATCTTTAAGCATGTTTTCTTCTGCACCAGGAAATTTAAAACAAACATTTTTAAATTCAATTTCTCCATCAACTTTATCTATATGAACAGGATTATCAATATCTTTTATCTCTGGTTCAACTTTTAAAACTTCATGTATACGATTTGCAGATACTGAAGCTCTTGGAATTAAAATAAACATAATAGACATCATCAAAAATGAAAATATAATTTGCATAGCATATTGCATGAATGCCATCATATCTCCAACTTGCATACTTGATTCTGCAATCTGATGTGCTCCAACCCAAACTATTAAAAGTGTTATTCCATTCATTATAAGCATCATAGCTGGCATCATAACAACCATCAATCTATTTACAAAAAGATTAGTCTTTGTAACATCTTTATTGGCTTTATCAAATCTATTTTCTTCAAAGTTTTGAGTATTAAATGCCCTTATAACCATCAATCCAGAAAGATTCTCACGAGTAACTAAGTTTAATTTATCTATGAGCTTTTGAATCCTTTTAAATTTAGGAAGTGCAACTGAAAATACTATCATAATAAGTCCAAGAAGTATTATAACTGCAAGAGCTATTATCCATGACATAGATGTACTCTTGTCTAAAGCTCTTATTATTCCTCCAACACCCATTATAGGAGCATAAAATATCATCCTTATCATCATCACAATAACTAATTGTATCTGAGTTATATCATTTGTCGTTCTTGTAATAAGTGATGCTGTTGAAAATTTTACAAATTCAGAATTAGAAAAATTCTCTACTTTTGTAAAAACATCTCTTCTTATGTCTCTTGCCGAACCAGCACCTATTCTTGCTGCTAAAAGTCCAACCATCACAGTACTTGCAGCGCTTAAAAAAGCTATTAATAACATATATAACCCCGTTTTAGTTATATATGAACTCTGTATCTTATCAGTATCAATACCAATAGCCATATATTCTTCTTTAACGGCTGCTACACCCATTTGATTTATCATACTTGTACCCATAGCTTCTATTTGTTTATCAACATTTTCCATCATTTTAATTCTTTGATTTTCTGGTAAAGTTTTAATAATATTAAATATATCTATATTAGCTGGGATCTTCATACCATTGAGTTCCATAAATCCATTTTTAGCTTCAGTTTTTGCTTTTTGAATACCTGAAACAGTTATAAAAGCTTTTCCTATTATTATATTCAATTCGCTTTTTAATTCTTCATCAATATCTTTCAATAAATATATATCCTCATCTTTCAACGCTGGATAATCTTTAAGATATTCAACATCATCAGAAGATATCAATTCATAACTATTTATAACTTTTTTACTCTGTTCATTAGTCATAAACAATTTGATTTTTTCAAAAGAACTTTGTCTAATAACTTCTGGAACAGAGTCAATAATTCCTCCTTGTTGAATTCCAGTGTTAACTATTCTAGACATATAATCTGGTAAAGCGAGTTCACTCATAGCCTGCACAAAAAGTAATGCGATAGCGACTAATAAAAATACGGTATACGGTTTTAAATATTTTAATAGTTTTATCATTCTTTGCTCTCCTCAGTATTGATTTCAATTATCTTCTCCAACTTTTTTAATCCTTTTAAGATAAATTTCAAATCTTTTTCCTCAACATTTTCAAAGATCTCTGAGAATCTTCCTTCTATTTTTTTGTAATGTGTATTAGAATTCTTCTTAAAATCTTCAGTAATACTTACCTTTACAACCCTCCTATCTTTTTCATCTCTATTTCTTTCTACTATTTTCTGTTTTTCAAGTCTATCAACTATCCCAGAAACAGTACTATTAGAAAGTTCCATATATTCACTTAAATCACTTATTTTACATTCTCCTTTTTGAAACAAATAACCAATTAACATCCCTTGAGGTCTCGTTAAATTGATTTCTTCAAATTCATTTTTCATATTTTTATGAAATAAATCCATTATCCTTTTCATCTGTTTTAAAATTAAAATCCCCTTAGATTTTTCATCCATAAATATTCTCCTTTGAAATATATTTCGCTTCCTAACATTTCGCTTACTAATATTTCGTGTACGAAATATATTTTACTCTCCCTATGTTTACAAAATATATAAATTTAGTTTCTGTTTTTTAACAATCAATTTTGTTTTTTATATTATACTATTAATATAGTATATACTGTATATACAATTATAAATTAGAGGTGAGAAAATGACTCTTGATAAAGTAATAGATGAAAGTATAAGTTCAGGAAAAAGAAAATTATTATTATTTATAACTTCTTTGGGATGGGCTTATGTTGCCGCAGGTGTTATGATAATGCCTTTCGCTCAACCAATGGTAATGACAGAATGGAATTTAAGTAGAAACTTTGCAGCCTCTTTGAGTAGTTCCGGATTTATCGGAATGTTTTTAGGAGCTTTAATAGCTGGACTCCTTTCAGATAAATTTGGTAGAAAAATAACTTCAATACTTTTTCTAACTATTGCAACTCTTTTTTCATTTGCAAATGGATTTGCAACAACTCCATTTAATTTTATAATGTTTAGAGTAATATCAGGATTCGGACTTGGAGGACTTTTACCGGTTTTAAATACTTATTTAACAGAATTTTTAAATGTTGGCATAAGGGGAAAATATCTAGTATTACTCGAAGCAAGTTGGGCTTTTGGTAGTATATATATGGCCATAATACATATGATATTTGGAAGATATTTAGGTTGGAATTATGATTTTATATTTATGGGAATAGGATTATTGCCTTTAATATTATTATTATTCGTTCCAGAATCTCCAAAATACCTATTAATAAAAGATAAAAAAGAAGAATTTAAAAAACTTTTTAAATATGATTTAAAAGATATATCATTCAAAAAGCAAGAAAAATCTTCTTTAAAAAATATATTATCCAAAAAATACTATAAAAGAACAATACTCGTTTGGCTTCAATGGTTTACTATGAGTTTCGGATATTATGGAATATTTATTTGGATAAAAGGCATTCTTTTCAATAAAGGTATAGACTTTGTAAAAGCTGATTGGTATACTTTTTATATGTATATAGCTCAGCTTCCTGGTTATCTACTTGCAGCATATTTTATAGAAAAAATTGGTAGACGTAAAAGTGTATTATTCTTTATGATAGGAACTGGAATTTCAAGTATAGCTTTTGCTTATAGTTCCCAGAACACAATTGTATTATTGATGAGTTTAATAGTTTCAATATTTACACTTGGTGCTTGGGGATTAACATATGCATATACTCCGGAATTATATCCAACTCAATATAGAGGCACAGCAAATGGTACTTCAAGTGCAGTGACAAGATTCTCAGGTTTTATAGCTCCTTATTACACAGCATTTTTTCTTGAAAAAAATATAATTTTTTCTGGTATTATAGGAATAGCAATATTATTTATAATAACAGGATTTTTAAATTTTATATTTTTACCTGAGACAAAGAATGTGGAGGTTAATTAGTTGAACAAAGAAAAAAGACTTGAAAAGATAATAGAAATATTAAACAGATCACCCAAACCTATTTCTGGTAGCAATCTTGCAGATATGTTTGAAGTGACAAGACAAGTCATTGTAAAAGACATAGCAATTTTAAAAGCTGCAGGAAAAGATATCAAATCCAATTCAAGAGGATATTATATAAGCACAAAAAATAGAATAATAAGAACCATTGCTGTAAAACATACCTTTGAAGAAATAGGTTCTGAACTTTTAACAATAGTAGAAAATGGTGGAAAAGTTCTTGATGTGAGTGTTGAACATCCAATATATGGAGAAATAACTGCAACATTAGATGTTGAAGATAAAATGGATGTAGACTTCTTTTTAAAAAAAATAAATAATGCAAAGCCACTATCTTCATTAAACTATGGAATTCATCTACATAAGATAGAAGTAGATGATGAAAAACAATATAAAAAAATAATAACTGAATTAAATAAAAAAGGATTTCTTCTATAATATGAAGAAATCCTTTTTAAAAATCTTTACCACTGAATTGTAAAAATTAAAGTTATAAAATTATAAATAGAATGTAGTCCATACATTTTTAAAAAATTTTTTTCTGTAAAATAAATTTGACCATTAATATATGCAAGATTAATAACCAATATGCCATAATAACCTTTATTCACAATAAAATGAATCATAATAAAAATTAAAGTTTGAAAAGAATTCAAAAGTATAAAATGAAATTCTTCATTTACTTTGATACTTTCAAATAATATCACTCTAAAAATTAACTCTTCAATAAAAGGCACTAAAAAAACTATCAATAGAAACTCAAAAAACTTATATTTAATATAATTAAGACTAAAACTTTTATATCCATAACAAGCACTAAATATTAATAATACAAAAAAAAATATTATATATCTTGTATTTTCTTTATAATGCTTATTATTCCATTTAAACAATTCAATATAATTTTTATCTTTAAGCATATAAAAAATTGTAAAACATAACATAATGATCAAATAAAATATATTGTTCAAATAAATCGACATAAAAACAGAAATAATATAAAATGACAAATATAAATAATTTATAGAAAACTTCATAATAAAAACCTTTCTAATCTATATTTTCTTTAAAATTTTTTGTATTTCATCAAGACCTAAATCTTTAGAATAATCATAAGCCGTTTTTCCTTTAAAATCCTTTATATTTTTAACTGCTCCTTCTGCTAACAAAGATTCAACAAAATATTTATTATTACATAAGACAGCATATATCAAAGCAGTTTTACCATCATTATCTCTAATATTAAGATCACCCTTTTCTTTGATATAATTAAAACATGATTTATTATTAGATAAAACCGATGCTATTAAAGGAGTTATTCCATATTTATTTTTAAAATTTATATCAAAATTATATTTTTCCAATGTTTTTAAAATTTTTGCGTCGTTAAGATTCAATATATATATTATAAATATATTATTACCACTATTATCCAACTTTTTAGGATTCAATCCTTCTTCTACAAGATAATCAAAAACTTCTTGGTCTAAAACATAAAATAATAAATTTTTACCATCTAAACTTTCATTTTTTATATTTAATTTTTCATCATATTTTAAAAATTTTTTTAATGTATTTAAATTCATTATTCTTATATTAGATGCCAAAAAAGATATATTAAAATCAGTCCTCCAATAAGTTTGTTTAGTATTAATATTATTTTTTATAAAAAAAACAATCAAATAATTATATTAAAAAAACAGAGACAATAAATTATATTTATTGTCTCTGTTTTGGTTCAAATCAAAGTTTAACATTAAATATCTCAAAAAATCTTTTTATAATTTTAGAAGGAAATAATTCTGATTTTGATATCATTAAAAAAGAAAAGAATGTTTGTAATATTCCTATTATAAAAAATACAATATGAATTTTATCTACAGTATTTATAATTAAACATTGAATTATTATCCAAAAAGGTAATATTATGCTAAAAACAAAGCTAATATATGGATAATAGTATCGTTTTAATTTAATACAAATAGCAGATATAATATTTCCAACACCTAAAATAAAAAACAAAAAAAGTCCTGGAATCAAGAAATTCTTAAAAGGTCCTGTTTTTAAAATTTCTGTTGTAATTCCAAAAGGGGTTTCAGGATCTATAATAGTTACTATTCCCCCGATTAATGCACCTATTCCAACAAAAATATGCATTATAAATGAACTAAAAAGTAATTTTCTTAATTTGATCACCAACTCTCTTAAAAGATTATTTAAATTATATAAACTCTTTTAGCTTAAGTCTAACATTTTTGGCATTATCAAAATGAATAGCTTTTATTCCAATTTCAGATGCACTTTGAACATTTTCTTCATAATCATCTATAAAAAAAACATCTTTAGCTTCTATATTTTCCTCATTTAGAATATATTTAAAAAATTCTTTATCTGGTTTTACAAGATGAATTATATGAGAAGCATAAACATAATCAAAAATATCATAATCTCCATTATTTTTATGTATATTATAATGAGCTTGTAGTGTATTAGTTCCACATATTACTCTATAATTTTTCTTAAGATCTTTTATCAAATTTATAGTATCTTTTTTTAAAATTGGTTTAAAAAATTTTCCCCATATATTACCTTTATTTTCAAGTTTTGCAATATCACAAAATTCTATCCAAAAATTTTCTTCTGATATTTTACCAGCCATTATAAGATTAAAAAGCTCATGAAATTTTTTATCCTTAAAAAAACTTTCATCTTTTCCAAAAAATTCTGCAATTTTAGACCTAACATTAAAATTATCTACAACAACTCCGCCCATATCAAAAATAAAAAGTTTCAAAATGATCACCTCTAAAATATATTTTATTTTCTTGAAGAGTGCAAATTTGCACCACTCAAAAAATATTTAGATAAAGTAAAGAATAAAATAAACATTGGTATGCTTGCTATCGCAGCAACTGCCATCATAGCCCCTTCATCTGTATTCATTTCTGCTGTAAATTTTACTATATAAAGAGGTATTGTTTTCATTTCTTCACTTTGTATTACAAGTAAAGGCCATAACATATTATCCCATTGAGCTCTAAAAGTCAATATTCCAAGTGTTGCAATTACAGGTAGACTATTTGGAAAAACAATCTTCCAAAATATTTTAAATTCATTCGCTCCATCTATTCTTGCTGCATCTAAAAGTTCATCTGGGAATGTAATTAAAAATTGTCTCATCATAAATATTCCAAAAGCATTTGTTAAAAAAGGTACTATTAATCCCATATAAGTATTTTGAAGATTTAATTTTGTTATTACTAAGTATAAAGGAACCATTATAGCTTCAAAAGGAATCATCATTGTAGCCATTATACATATAAAAACTATATTTCTCCCTTTAAATGGAAATTTTGCAAGACCATATCCAGCAATTGCAGATAAAAATATAGTAGATATAGTTACTACAGTAGAAACTATAATTGAATTCAAAATATTTCTTATATATATATAATTACCAGAATTTCCAGCAATTGCTTTTTGATAATTTTGAAAATAAAATTCTTCCGGAATCCAACTAAAAGGCATTCTTAATATTTGATTTGATTTCATGAATGAAGCACTAAACATAAATATTATTGGAGCAATTATTATTATTGCAAAAACAATTAAAAATATCCATATTAAAGTATCTGATAGTTTTTCACCAAAATTATTTTTTTTATAATTCATATAATCACCTCAATTAAAATCTACATCATCATTTTTTGAAATTTTAAATTGTATTATAGTTAAAATAAGCATCAACAAAAAAAGAACTATACTCATAGCAGATGCTTTACCAATAGAATGGTCTCTTATTGCAGTATTATAAATATTCAAAGTAATTACATTTATTGGTTCTGTAGGTGCTCCAGACTGAGTAAATAAATACTGTGTACTAAAAGTTTTAAGACATTGAAGCATTGACATAATTGAAACCAATACCGTTGTAGATTTTAATAAGGGTAATGTTATATATTTAAAATCTTGATAAGATGTTGCTCCATCAATTTTAGCCGCTTCATGAACACTTTGAGGTATACTTGCAAGTCCTGATATAAAGATTATTGTAAAATACCCTATATACTTCCAAAAGTATACTATTATAGTAGCAAGCTGTACCATTCCTCCTGATGAGAGCCATCTCCAATCTTTACCACTTGAACCTGTTATAAAATTTATAAATTGATTTGCAAGACCCCTTGGTTCAAATATCATCAACCATATAACTGCCGCTGTAACTGATGACAAAACAGCAGGTGAATAAAAAGCCATTTCAAAAAATTTTTGAAACTTTTTTCTTGACATTATGAAAGTAGCAAGCAATAAACTTATTATAACTATGGGAACAAAAGTACCAATAGTAAAAATTATTGTTGCTCTAAAAGAATTCCAAAAATCTGGAGAAGAAAATATATATTTATAATTATCAAATCCAACAAACTTAGGAGGTCTTAAAGATAATAAATTTTTTTTAAAAAAACTTGTATATGCTGCATTTATTATGGGATAAAAGCTAAACAGTGCAAAAAAAATCAAAGATGGAAATACAAAAATCCATCCCCATTTGGCTTTTTTCTTTTCAATTCCATAAACCCTATTTTTCATGATCTTTCCCCCTATTATTTAAATGATGCCATCTAATTAAATTAGACAGCATCTTAAATTTTTAATAAATCATATCTAATCCTTCCTTATAAGATTCTTCAACTTTTCTTTTCAATATCTCTAAGGCTTCTTTTGATGTTTTTGTTCCAAACATAACAGATTGAACGGCTTCTTCCATATGTTTTTGTATTTTAGCTGAATTAGCTTGATAAAAAACAACTTCAGCCTTTTCAAGATCTTTCAAAAAAACATCTGAATATGGATAAGATTTAAAGAGGAATGATTCTAATAATTCTTTTTTTGGTTGAATAATAGCAACTTTTTCAAGATATTCTTCTGGATGACTCAACATAAAAGAAACAAATTTCCACGCCATCTCTTGATTTTTTTTAGGTTTTTGGGAGTTAACCATATAATAATGACCATAATATTTTGCTGGAACATCTTTTTTTGCATTTTCAAATTTTGGGAATGGTACTACCATCCATTCTTTACTATTATAAAAATCAGGATTTTCTGCTTTTATTCTTGCTATTTGATAAAGTCCACTTGAACACATAGCTATATCATTATTGTCTTTATTAAAGACTTTTCTTGCTGCAGTACTCGTTGGCGAACCCAAATTTAATCCCGATGGACCAAATTCAGCCATATAATCTAAAAATTTTAACCATGCTTCATCATTAACTATTACTTCTTTTCCATCGTCACTTATAAGCTTTCCACCTAACTGTTCAACCAAAGGAAGCATTTCTACAAGATAATAAGGATATCTAAAATCAAAGCCTCTTCTTTTAACTATTTCTCCATCTTTTATAGCTATTTTTTGAGATAAACTTACAATATCTTCCCACGTTTTTGGATAATCTTTTTCTGGATCAAGACCTGCATCTCTAAAAACTTTCTTATTTATGAAGATACACCAATTAGTTATTTCAAGAGGTAATCCATAAACTTCATCATCAAAAGTAACAGGATCGAGCATTCCTTCCATATAAGAATTTAAAAGATCATCTTTATTTTTATATCCAGCAGCTTTATAATCAACAGGAGAAACCCTACCATTAACTATATATGCATATTCGTCTTCGATTGACATATTAAATATATCTGGTCCTTGCTTTGCAGCAAAAGCTGTTAAAATTAATTCTTGAATTTTAGTAGAAGAATATTCAACTCTTTTTATTTCAACATCAGGATAAACCTTTTGAAACTCTTCTATATACCTTAACTCTATTTCTTTTCTATTAGGATCTTCATGTGTCCAAAACATTAGTTCTATTTTTTTTGAAAATCCCATAACTGATAATAAAAATACAAATAATAGTATAATAAAAAACTTCTTTTTCATAACTATCCCTCCCAAGTGATTTATAATAAAGAATCATATTGATTAAATATATTATAGTACTATATTTCTTTATTGTTAAATCTTCAAACTTAGTATTAATGCGTTTTAAGGGTATATACTCTTATTTAATTATCAAAATCTTAAATAAAGTCATTATTTTAACATTTTTTTATTATAAAAAAACAAGCAGATTTATAATCTGCTTGTTTATTTTTGTTTTATTATTCTCGTATAAGTTGCAACAGTTAAAAAATAGAAAATTATATATATTACCGAATATGAAATTGAAGTTATCAAATAAGGTTTTACAAGTGATAATCCCAACAATTGAGATAATTTACTTATTGCAACAGTGCTATGTATAAGTCCAATTATAAGTGGACTCAAAAAAATAGTAAGTATTTGAGAAGATATAGATTTTTTTATATCTTTAAAACTTATTCCTATATTAGATATTATTTTATATCTCATCTTATCTTCATTGGCTTCATTTAACTGTTTAAAATAAATTATACTTCCTGTACTCAATAAAAAAACCAAACCTAAAAATGTTCCACTAAATATTAAAACTCCATTACTCTCCATTGTACCCTTATAAGGTCTATAATAATCAACGAATTTGATATTATTATTCTTCGTAAATTCTACAAGCTCATTTGTCAATTTTTCACTATTAGTTTGATCTGATATATCATAAGAAGATGTTTTTATTATTTTAGAACTATCTTTAAGATTTTCGTACATATCATCTTTTACCACTAAAACTCTATCGGCAAATGAAGCACTTATAACAAATCTTTTATAAGGATCTTCAATTATTTTTAAATTTATATTTCTATCATTAGGCATCAAAGTTACATCAGTATCTTTAAAAGAAAAATCTCCGAATCCAATATAATAACCATCAAATAAAATAGTATCTTTATCATTCTTCAAATTTATTTTTGGAAAATGTTTTATATCAGCTATTTTATTATAATCACTTTGTTTTATAAGCTGTACATCACTTTTATTTTGAAAGAAGAAAAAACCACTTGAATTTTTAGGATTAAATTTTGCTTCTAATTTTAATATTTCCAATCCTTCTACACTATTTAAAATCTTATGATTATTATCTTTTATTATATTTTTTAAATCATTTTGTACATTTTCATTTTTATAATCTACAGTGAATGAAAATGGAGAAGCTATTTTTGCAGCCGTATCTGACATATAAACAAAGCTAAAAACAGTTCCTATAGCCGTTATAGTAACAGCACTTAAAAGAGCTAATGTTGCAAGAGTTACTGCATTGGTTTTTACTCTGTAGAGTACTTGGCTCGTACTTATTATATTAGTACCTTTATAAAATTTATTCTTATTTTTCTTATTTCTCTTAAGAAACCAAATTAAACTCGACCTAAAAAAGATATATGTACCCAAAATTGCAAGAAATAAAGAACCAAAAAAAGCTGACATAAATTCTAATTTAACCCCAGCATTTATAGCCACATAATAACATAAAGCTAATATTAAAATACCTAAAAAAGTGAAAAACAATGAAGGGTTCGGCTCTTTTTGTTTTTTTGAATCTGCTTTAAAAAGATCTATAAGTTTAAATCTATATATTAATGAATAAGAATGTATAGATGCTATGAAAATAAATATTAAAAATACTATAGTAGTTTGAATTATTGCCTTTGGTACTATTTCAAATTTTATATAAACAAAAGTTCCCATCATATTTAAAAGAATCATAGAAAAAAGTTTTGACAAAAGAGTTCCTAACAGTATTCCAAATATAAGTGCGAGTATTCCCATAACTATATTCTCATAAAATAACATCCTTGCTATCTGTCTTTTTCTCAATCCAAATAAAGAATATAATCCAACTTCTTTTTTACGTTTTTTAGTAAAAAATGAATTAGAATACCATATAAATACAGCTGAAAAAATAGCTAAAATAACTGCTGATGATTGAAAAGAATAAAAAACTGTTGCCGATGCAGCAGAAGCAGTCGCCACTTGCTGATTATACTGTAAAGAAACGAAAGTATAGTATATAACTATACTAAAAATCATTGAAAAGAAATACACAAAATAATTATAAAAATTCTTCTTTATATTTTTTATGGCTATGTCAAATAATGTCATTTGATTCACCGCCAATTACTGAAAGAACATCTAGAATCTTATGAAAAAACTCTTTTCTTGTACCTCCTCTTACAAGTTCTGTAAAGATCTGTCCATCTTTTATAAACAAAATTCTTTTACAATAACTTGCAGCAAAAGCATCATGCGTAACAACTAATATAGTAGATTTATTATTATTGTTTAAATCTGTAAAACATTCTAAAAGTTCAGAAGAAGATTTTGAATCTAAAGCTCCAGTAGGTTCATCTGCAAGTATAAGACTTGGATTATTTATTATAGCTCTCGCTGACGCAGTTCTTTGTTTCTGACCTCCAGAAATCTCCCAAGGATACTTATTCAATATATTATCTATACCAAGAATTTTAGAAATTCTTATTAATCTTTGATCTATTTCTTTAGGTGAAACTTTTGAAAGTGCCAAAGGTAATATTATATTTTCTTTTACAGTCATAGTATCTAATAGATTAAAGTCTTGAAATATAAAACCTAAATTATCTCTTCTAAAAGAAGTTAATTTATCTTCCTTCATATTTATTATATTTGTTCCATTAATTACTACTCTTCCAGAAGTTGGTTTATCTATAGTTGAAATTATATTCAATAAAGTAGTCTTACCAGCACCTGATGGTCCCATGATCCCTGTAAATTCACCTTCTTCTATCTCAATATTTATATCCTGTAAAGCAACATAAGAAACTCCTCTCGAGCCATATACTTTCTTTAAATTTTCTGTTTTTAATACTGTAGACATTAAATAAACACTCCCTTTTTTATTTTATTCTAATATGATTTTAATCTTTAAAAAATTTTTTAGCTATTTAACTTCATTACATAAAAAATTCAAAACTTACTTTTTTGTCACATTATTAATTATATTTAAAGAATTAAAAATATTCAAAAATAAATATAATGAATTTTATGGAAGATAAAATGAAATTTTCCATAATGCTTTGAATAAGTAAAAAGGGATTTGAAGAACGTTATATTCCTGAAGTCAGAGATAATGAAGCTTTAATAAAACTTAATATATCGGTGTTTGTGGTATTGATTTACATTATTACAAAATTGGAGCTATAGGTCTTGATATAACTAAAAATCATGTTAGAAATAAATGATTTCATACTTAAATATGTTAGGTTTAAAATCAATATCTTTCAATAAACAAAATGTCATAGAAAAATTTATAAAACAAGTATAAAAAAGATTCCAAATTTTTTGGAATCTTTTTTATTTAAAATTATAATAATCATTTAATCTTGGAAAATGAATCATTATTTTTGTATAATTACCAAATTTAGATTCTACTGTTATTTTATGTCCAAGTTTATTCAAAAGTTTTTTAGATAAATAAAGTCCCATACCTGTAGATTTAGAATAATTCCTTCCATTATAACCTGTAAATCCTCTATCAAAAATTCGTTTAATATCTTCTTTTTTTATACCTACTCCATCATCTTCTATAATAAGTATTTTTTCAAATTCAGAATTCAAAGAATAAAATTTTATGCTTCCATTCTTATCAGTATACTTAAGAGAATTACTAACTATTTGATTTAAAACAAAATCAAGCCATTTTTTATCTGTCTTTACATCATAATCTAAATTACTAATATCAACAGAAATCTTTTTAGAAATAAATGTTTTTGCGTTTTTTTTGATTATATCTTTTATAATCTTTTCAATATTTACATCAGATATAAAATAATCCTTAGAAAAATCATCTGATTTTGAATAATAAAGAACCTGCTCTATATAATTTTCTATTCTTTCAATCTCTTCAAATATACTTTTTGATTTATCATTTACAACATCATTTTCAAGTGTAAGTTTTATTATTGAAATAGGTATTTTAATTTCATGAACCCATGTAGCTATAAACTCATCATAGTCTCTTTTCTCTTTATAAAGAGCATCATATTTTAAATAATTTAAATAATTCAAATGAGATATTAAATCATTTATAATTATTTCTTCATTTGATTGTGGTTCCGGTAAAGCTGTTATTATATCTCCAGTATATTCATCAAGTTCTTTTAACATATCAAAATATTTCTTCTTGAAAGAAAATTCTAAAAGAAGATAAATAATCATCAAAATAAATGATAAAATATCTAAATACAATATATTTCCTGAATGTATTCTACTATTAGGATCTAACAACATTATTAAATTAATTATTATCATTAAAACAACAAAAAAAATTAAAAATAACTTTTTATCTTTTAAATATTCTTCAAAATTCATGATAAAATATACCCCTGCCCTTTTTTAGTTTTTATAACATCTTTTATACCATATTCTTCAAGTTTTTTTCTCAATCTATTTATATTAACAGTTAAAGTATTATCATCTACAAAACTTTCATCTTCCCATAAAACACGCATTATATCATCTCTTAAGACTATTTTATTATTGTTTTTTATTAAAACATATAAAATTTTATATTCATTTTTAGTAAGTTCAATTTTTTCATCTTTATAAATTAAAATATTATCTTTCATATCTAAAACAATTCCATTATATTCAATGACATTAGTCTGAGTATCATGATATGAATAAGTTCTTCTAAGTAAAGCATTAATTTTAGCTATTAAAATTTCTGTAGATAAAGGTTTTTGAATGAAATCATCTCCTCCCATATTTATAGCCATTATTATATCCATATTTGAATTTCTTGAAGAGATAAATATCACAGGAACTTTAGATATTTCTCTTATTTTGGAACACCAATAAAAACCATCAAATGCAGGAAGATTTATATCAAGTAATACTAGATTAGGATCATAATTTATAAATTCATTTATAATATTTGAAAAATCTTCTACCTCTTTAGTTATAAAGTTCCATTTTTCAAGATTTTGAGATAAAAGAGCACTTAATTTTTTATCATCCTCAATTATAAAAATTTTAAACATAAAATACACCTCCATATATTAAACAATACTATTATATAACAAAAATAAGTCATGAATACTCATGACTTATTCTATTGGATAATAAATATAAATAACAGAATCATCTTCATCATCCTTATAATCTTTACCATAATACTCAAAATCATACGATTTTAAAATACTATAATTGCTTTTAGGAAACCATACCCCATGTATATATTTATAAGTTTCATCTAAAAATTTTATAGATCCCGTGTGTTGAAAAATTACATATTTTTGCAATTCAATTTTTTTACTATACATTCCATATGGAATAAAAGAATCATCATCAACAATACAAGAACAATAATATTCAAAATTTTCTTCTTCTTCAAGAGTATCTAAAAAACTACATAAACCTATAGTTATATCATCATACTTTTTATTTTTTATTTCATCTTTTCTTCTGTTAAATTTTGTCCATAAATCAGAAATTTCATTGTTTTTATTATCACCATAATATCTTAATCCAATTATTTTAAATTCTGGTATTATTTTTATACTAACATTAATATTAATACCATTTTCTATAAGTTTCAAATAGTTTTCATTTATAACTGCTTTTTCAAGAAAATAAGTGTTATAATTCTTTTTTCTATATTTCCCAGGAGTAACCTTAAACACTTTTTTAAAAGCTCTTGTAAAAGATTCTTGAGATTCAAAACCATAATCAAAAGCTATATCTATAATAGAATTATTACAATTCAAAAGATCTTTTGATGCCTCTGTAAGTCTTCTTTTTCTTATATAACTCTTCAAAGTTTCACCAGTGAGTTCATTAAAAATTCTATGAAAATGATACAATGAAAAATTAACATTTTTTGCTATGTCATCTAAATTTATATTTTTTTTTAAATTTTCTTCTATATAATCAACTGTTTTCTGTATAGTTTCTATATAATTCAATCTAAAACATCCTCATTTTTTATTGGATAATAAATATAAATAACAGAATCATCTTCATCATTCTTATACCCTTTACCATAATATTCAAAATCATAATCATCATCAAAATTTACTTTTGAATTTATGAACCATTTTTTGATTTCTTCATAAGTCTTATCCAATTTTTCAACTTTTCCAACATGTTTAAAAACAATATAATCATTAGAAATTACTTTTTTCGATACCATATTCTTTAAATCAATTTTTTCTTCTTCATTCAAAATAATACCACAAATATATTCAAAATCGCCATTAATATTGGCTTTACTACAAAGACCTATTTTATCTTTATTTATGAACTCCTTATATTTTTTAATCTCTAAATGAAATTTTGTCCATAAATCAGAAATTTCATTATTTTCATTTTTTCCAAAGTATCTAAACCCTAAAACATTAAAACTTTCTAATCTCACAAATTTTGGTGACATATTCATAAAATCAAACCTCCTCATAAATTATATTAATATTATACAAAAATATACAAATTTATTCTTGATATTTTTTGCTATTATTATATTTAAAAATTTTATTTTAATAATAAATTATCTTTAAAGTATCAAAAAATTTATTGACAATATTCATTTTTTATGATATAATTGAATTATATAAATAAAAATACCGGCTTAAAAAGCCGGATTTTTTTTATTTATAATAATTTTGTGAATTTCAAGACTTAAAGAAATACAGAAAATATATTACAAATGAATTATAGTGATTGTAGATATAATATAATATGAAATGAAATAAAATAACCTACACAGCTTAAGCCGTGTAGGTTATTTTAATATAATTATATTAAAGAATTTATATTTTTACATTTAAAAATTATAATATTAATATAAAAATTTATAATAAAATAGCAATTACAATCAAGATTTAAAAATTGCAAAATGATATTATTATTATAAATGAGGTGAAAAATGAGTAAAAAAATGAATACTATAAAAAAAATTCAGGTATATATTGAAAAAAATTTAAATTCAAATATCACATTAAAAAATATTTCAGAAATTTCCGGATATTCTCCTTGGCATACAGAAAGATTATTTAAAGAAATCATAGGTAAAAATCTCTTTTGTTATATAAGAGATCTCAGACTTTCTAAAGCTGCCTTAAAACTAAGAGACAATAAAATAAAAGTTATAGACATTGCTTTTGATTTTGTCTTTGATTCTCCGGAAGGATTTACACGTGCATTTTCAAAAAAATTTGGAATTTCTCCTAAAAAATACAGTAAAAAACCTGAACCTATTGAACTCTTTATCCCTTATTTAGCTTATGAAAAAAAATCTAAAAATAAAGGAGAGATTAATATGGAAAAAGACGTAAAAGCTATTTTTGTACAGATTATTGAAAGACCTGAAAGAAAAGCTTTAATATTAAGAGGAAAAAAAGCAAAAAAATATTTTGAATACTGTGAAGAAGTTGGATGTGATGTATGGGGTGTACTCACAAGTGTAAAAGAAGCTTTATACGAACCTATTGGAATGTGGCTTCCTGACAATATGATAAAAGAAGGAACTTCAAAGTATGTTCAAGGAGTTGAAGTTCCTTTGAATTATAATAATAAAATACCAGAAGGTTATGAACTCATAACTCTAAAACCCTGCAAAATGATGGTTTTTCAAGGAGAACCATATGAAGATGAAAATTTCAATGAAGCTGTATCTGAAGTAATGGAAAAAATAGATAAATTTGATCCAGAAATATACGGATACAAATGGAATTATGAATCAGATCCTTCATTTCAACTCGCACCAATGGGATATCGTGGCTATATTGAAGCAAGACCTGTAAAAGAAAAAAATAAATCTTAAAAAACAAAAAAGATCTCTTTTTAATTCATTTATAAAGAGGTCTTTTTCAATATATTTAAAATAATATTAATCTCAAACATGATCAATACTTGATGATATTAAATTAAATTAAGTTATAATATAATTAATAACTATGAAAAGAGGGATTAAAAATGGAAAAAAACAACTATATGCAGTCCATAATGAACATATATTCAAAATTAAAAGGGGCTGAAAAAAGAGTTGCAGACTATATACTAAAAAATCCTTTTGAAATAATTCATATGACCATAACTGAACTCTCTGAAAAATGCAAATGTGGCGAAGCTACGGTATTCAGGCTCAGTAAAAAACTTGGTTATACAGGATTTCAACAATTAAAAATCAGCATAGCAAGTGAAAATGTTGAACCAATAAAAAATGTACATTGGGAAATAAAAAAAGATGATGATATAACTATAATAAAACAAAAAGTATTTAATTCAACAATAAACTCATTGAAAGAAACTTTAAATCTAAATGATTCTAAAAATTTAAATGAAGCTATAAAAATACTTTCTGAATCTAATAAAAAAGTATTCTATGGTATGGGAGGTTCATCTGCTATAGCTCTCGATGCCTATCATAAATTTTTAAAAATAGACAAAGATTGCATATATCATTCCGATTCTCATTTTCAAGCAATGCTAAGTGCATCTTTAAATGAAAAAGATTGTATTTTAGCGATTTCAAATACAGGAAGTAATAAAGAATTAATAGAAAACCTAAAAATTGCAAAAGAAAATAATACAAAAATAATATCAATTACTTCAAATATAAAATCCCCAATTGCAAAGGTCTCAGATATAATATTAATCGCTTATGGTAAAGAAAATGATTTCAAAAGCGAAGCTTCAGAATCAAGAATAAGTGCTTTGACCCTTATAGACACTATTTTTGTTGGAAGTTGCCTTAAGAAAAAAGATGATTATTTTTGTAATTTAGAAAAAATAAGAAACTCAATATCAAAAAAAAGATTTTAAAAAATGACTTTACAAAGTCATTTTTTTATTACTAATAAACTACAAAAATATATCTTTAATTTCTTTTATTAAATTTAATCTATTTATTAAATCACAAACGTTTAATTAATATTTTTGTAACCAAAAAAAGATTACAAAGGAAATGTTTTGTACTTATAATATGTTTTTTAAACGTAAAAATATATTATATAGGGGGTAATTCTATGAAAAAAAGTATTTTTGTAATATTAGTTTTAACTTTGGGGATTTTATTTGTTAGTTGTACAAAACCAGCAGAATCTGAAAGTTCAGCTGCTGAAAAACAGTTTAACAATGTTATAAAAGATTTACAAAATAAATTACCTGGTTCAGAATTCTGTGACAAATATGTTTATATGGAAAATTTAACTGAAGAAGAAAAAAATACTGGTAAAAACCAACTTTCCCTTATATTGGGTTTTCTATACAGTACTTCAGATATAAAAAGTTATAAAGTTGAAAATATAAAAATATCTTCTAAACCAGCTGATGCTCCTGCAAAAATAGAAAAAATAGCTACTGCAAACATTACAATAACTTTAGAAAGTAAAACTGATCCCGTGGAAACCGAAACTGAAACTTCAGAAGAAAATTTAATTTATATTAATGGAAAATGGTATGGAGTATACTTATACAAAGAAGGAACTGAAGTAAAATCTTATCCAGAAATGTCATAAAAATAAAAAAAAAGAGACAATCATTTCGATTGTCTCTCATTTTTTTATTATCCAACTATTTTTTTTACTAAAATAAACTTCCAAATTTTTTCCTATAACGGGAAGTTCTTTTTCAATTATATTGTATTCATTTACATGTAAAAGTTTTCCATTTTTAAGTCTTATATCCAATTCTATATTTGAACCTAAAAAAACATATTTATCTATTATACCTGAAATATAATTTTCTCTATTTTCTTTTTTTGTATTTATCCCTTCTGGTCTCAAAACTATATAAACTTCATCATCTTTTTTCAATTCTTTATCAGAATAACCTATAAATTCTTCATTGAGTTCTTTATTAAAAACTTTAATATAATCCTCACCTATATAGCTTATTTTACCTTCCAAAAAGTTTACATTTCCTATAAAATCCGCAACAAATTTATTTTGAGGTTTAGAATATATTTCATATGGAGAACCAATTTGCATTATTTTTCCTTTATCCATTATAACTATCAAATCTGATATACTCATAGCTTCTATCTGATCATGAGTTACATATATACTTGTTATATTCAATTCTTTTTGTATTCTTCTTATTTCAAGTCTCATACTTTCTCTAAGTTTCGCATCAAGATTTGAAAGAGGTTCATCAAATAATAAAACTTTAGGCTCCATAACTAAAGATCTTGCAAGAGCTACTCTTTGTTGTTGACCACCCGAAATTTGATCTGGTCTTCTTTTTTCCATACCATTTAACCCAGTTAATTCTATTATTTTATCAGCTTTTTCTTTTATTCTTTTTTTACTAAATTTCTTTAGTTTTAATCCAAATTCTATGTTCTCTCTAACATTCATATGAGGAAACAATGCATAACTTTGAAACATCATAGATATATCTCTTTTATTTGGTGGATCATTTGTTATATCTTTTTCATCCAATATTATATTTCCAGCTGAAGGATTTTCAAATCCAGATACCATTCTTAATGTAGTTGTTTTACCACAACCAGATGGGCCAAGAAATGTAACAAGTTGTCCCTCTTTTATATCAAGATTAAAATTATCAACAGCTGTATTTTCTACTCCATCACTTTTAAAAATTTTTTTTAAATTTTTCAAATTTAATGACATAAACTCACCTCTGACTATTATTTACGAGTGATATTTTATTTTTTAAAAATAATTTTAATATTCCCATAAATGCAAATATTATTATTATCAAAATTACAGAAAAAGCACATGCTTCTGAAAGTCTTCCAGAATCACTCTGAGAAAGAATTTGCACAGTCATAAGATTCCAATTTGCTGAGACTAAAAATATAGCCGCACTTATGGCTGTCATAGATCTAACAAAAGAATAAACCATCGCTGAAAAAAAAGCAGGTATTATTAAAGGTAAAGTTATTTTAGAAAAAACAGTTTTATCATCTGCCCCTAAAGTATATGCAGCTTCTTCAATTGCAGGATCAACTTGACCTAAAAGAGCCATTCCAGATTGAATTCCAACAGGAACATATCTAAAAACAAAGTTTATTACAAGTATTATAAAAGTTCCAGTCAATAATATTGGTTTTGAGTTAAAGGCCAATATATAGCCTATACCTATTACAGTACCTGGAACTGCAAAATTCAATAATGATGTAAATTCCATAGTTCTTTTTAAAGGAAATGTTTTTCTGACTATTAAAAAAGCGATTATCATACCGAGCAATGCCGATATAGGTGTAGATGTAAGAGCTATTATCAATGTATCTATTATAGATTGTCCACCAACATCAAAAACATATTTAAAATTATCAAATGTAAATTGATTATTCATTCCCCAAACTTTTGTAAATGCTCCCCAAAAAATAGTTACATATATTAAAAGTATAAAAAGAGAAATTATAACTATAATTGTAAATAATACCCATTTTGTTATAGGACCAACACTTTTTATAGTTGAAGTATTTGGTTTTCCAGTAACTGTTATGTATTTTTTCTTTCCTATCCAATATTTTTGAACTATAAAAGCTATTATGGAAGGAATTAAAAGCCATACAGCTAATGCTGCTCCAGTCTTTAAATCAAACATTCCCGTTATTTGAAGATAGGCTTGAACAGATAACACGGGAAATCTTGAACCCGCAAGTATTAATGGATTTCCAAAATCAGCCAACGATTCTATAAAGAGTATTAACATAGTACTCGCTATTCCAGGAACTGATAGAGGAAGAATTACCTTAAAAAATACTTGTTTTCTATTAGCTTTTAAATTAAAAGCTGCATCTTCCAGAGTTGGAGAAATAGTAGATATCACCCCATCAAGAGTTATAAAAGCAACGGGGAAAAATGAAACTATTTGAGCTATCATAAGTCCCCATAACCCATAAACTGGAAAATTTCTTATACCAAAAATTTTTGCTGTTATAAGGCCATTAAATCCGAATAACATTATTATTGCTAAAGCTCCAATAAATGGTGGAAAAACCATTGGTATAACTGCTATAGTTTTAAAAAGTTTTTTAAATGGTATATCTGTTCTATTCAAAGTATAAGCAAATAAAAATCCTAATATCGTACCTATAATAGCTGTTAGAGAAGCTATTAATATTGAATTAAAAAATCCTTTTTTCATATAATTGTTTCCAAATACATCTTTATAAATTTCTAAAGACATATTACCCTCTGAATTTGTAAAACTAACTTGTAAAACTCTAATCAATGGATAAATAATAAAAAGTGCTATTAAACTAAATATAATAATTATTAATATCATTATTATGGGATTTTTGAAAAGTTTTTTTGCTTTATTTCTATTTTCTTCACTGAACATATAAAACCTCCTAAATAAAACGAAAGGGGGATTTTTCCCCCTTAAATAATTATTTTACAGGAAGAACTTCATTTACCCAATCATCTATTATTCTCTTTTTATTTTCTGCTGCCCATTTTTCATCTACACTTATCAACTTTATTGTTGATAATGGTTGTAAAGTTCCAAAATCAACATCTTTTCTAACTGGATAAAAATATGTTTTTTCATCGACTATCGCTTGTTGACCTTGTTTTGACAATATCCAATCAACAAGTTTTTTTGATTCATCAATATTCTTTGTTCCTTTAACTATTGAAAGACAAGCTGACTCATAAGGAACTCCTTTTGCAGGAAATACTACATCAACTGGATATCCTTGTTCTTTAAATTGGAAAAAGGCAGGAGTGAATTGAATACCTATACCGGCCTGACCAACACCTACTGTTTTAGATGGACCTGTTCCTGATTGTGTATATGATTGAACATTAGGAGCTATTTGTTTTAAATATTCCATAGCACCTTTTTCTCCATATATACTTATAAGACCTGTTATTAAAGAATAAGCAGTTCCAGATGATTGTGGATTAGGATACTGTATCATATTTTGATATTCTGATTTTGATAAATCTTCCCATGTTTTAGGTATATCTGCTTTTATCTGTTCCATAACACTCAAATTTACTCCTATTCCTATTGGATTCATATAAAAAGCATGATAATATCCTTCTTTATCATAAAAAGTACTTTCTATAGCTTGAAATTGAGATTTATAAGATATTGTCAAGTCTCTTTCTTTTGCTATTATATGATTTGACATTGGAGCCCCAAACCATATATCTGCTTGTGGATTATTTTTTTCTGCTTCAAGTCTTGCTAAAGCTGGTCCTGATGATAAAAATATATACTTTACTTTTATACCAGTATCTTTAGAAAACTTTGTAAGTATTTTTCTTGCATTAGCTTCATCAACACTCGTATAAACTATTAATTCACCAAAAAACATAATTCCAACAAGAATAAAAGTTAAAACTGATAATAATTTTTTCATACTATCCCTCCCTATTTTTAAATAAATTCATATATATTTTATAGTAGAAAAAACATATAATATTTTCTAAAAAGTATTAAAATTGTATCAAAATATAAAAATGTAATTTCAAATTAATCAAAAAGAAGCATAACAAAATAAAAAAGATATTATTTCTTTTAAACAGAAATAATATCTTCTATTTGTATTTAATCAATTTCAATAATGGATTTTTCATAATATTTCATGAGATTACTCTTAAAATTTATTATAAAAGTATTCTTTTCATTTCCATAATAAAGATCTTCAATCTTTAAATCTTCATCTAGAATAAAATTTTTATACTCTTCATTCAAAAATATAAATTTTCCTTTTATAGCATTTTCACCAATTTTACTTATAGTACTTTCTGTATAATATGGAAGTTTTTTTATTTTATTCCATGAGTTTATTATAAACTCTGAATCAACTATATCTATTCTTTTATCATTATACTTAAAAGATATTTTATAAGGTATTTGTTCAAAAATCATATTACTCTCAAAATTTTTTTCTGTATTTTTGGGAAAATATGGTTTATTATACCAATTTGATATACCCTTTGACCCTAAATATACTATAAAAAAAACTATTAAAATATAAATTATCAAAAATATATAATTTTTTATATTTTTCATATTGATTCACTACTTTCAAACTTTAGAATTACTTTTGTATATTCATTTTCAACACTCTCAATTTTTATATCTCCATTTTGTTTTTTCATTATATCTTTCACAATACTCAAACCAAGTCCTGTACTTTTTATTTCTTTAGACCCTGAATAAAATGGCTCAAAAATTTTATCTATATTCTTTTCATCTATACCTTTACCATTATCTTTTATCTCAATTATCTTATATTCTCTATCAATTAAAATTCTGAACTCCAAAGTACTACAATTACTATGTTTAATGGAATTATCTATTATATTTAAAAAACATTCATAAGTTTTTTCATAATCACATCTAACAATTGTATCCTTAAATTGTTTGATTATATTTATAGAAAATTTTTCTATTCTTGGTCTTAAAGTATTTAAAGCATCTTCCAGTATTTTTTTTATGCTATGATTTTTTAACACTACATGTATAGAATTTTTATTCAATTTTGAAATATAAAGCATTTCTTCTACAAGAATTAAAAGTCTTTTTCCCTGATTATTTATATACTCCAAAGATTTTTCTATATCTTTTGAATCTTTTAATTTTGGTAAAATTTCTGAATATCCTATTATAGATGTTAATGGTGTTTTTAATTCATGGGCAATATTATCTACAAATCTTTTTTGTTTATCTTTTTCATCTTTTAGATTTTTTATATATTTATTTATATTTTCAGACATTTTATTAAATGAATTTGTTAACTCTTCTATTTCATCTCCAGTATTTATATTTATTGTAGAGTTAAAGTCTCCTTCTGAAATTTTTTCTGCCTCATCTTTTAATTTTTTTAATGGATTTAATATTTTAAAAGAATAAATATAACTCATAAAAAATACCGCTATAAAAGACAAAATACCAGTTATTATAAATATTAAATTATTTTTAGCAATTATTTCAAATTCACTTATTAATGGATAAATATATCTTATACAGCCTATTACTTCATTATCATAAAAAATTGGTGCTGAGAAAAATAATAATTTTATTCCATCATCATTTTTTATTATATAAGTTTTTTTACCATTTACAGCATAGTGAACATCCTGATAAACATAATATTTTTTATTCGGTAAAGTTTGACTCATCATTTCTTTTCTATTATTATATATTTCAATCTGTATATCAAGTTTTGAATGCATATATTCGCTTATAATAGGACTTTTTTCTTTTAAATAATCATAAATATTTAATCCATCAAAACCCTTTATCGTTTCGTCTATATAATACTTATATTCATCAACTCTTTTATCAACAAATTCAACAGACTTATTAAGTATACTTTCATAAAGTACATTCATCATAACAAAATATATTATCAAAAAAACTATCAAAAATATCATAATATTTTGTATTATGAGTTTAAATCTAAGATTTAAAGTCATTTTACACCTCAAATTTATATCCTATTCCATAAAGACTTATTATCTTTTCTCCATAAATCCCCATCTTTTTTCTAACTCTTTGAATCAACATATCTACAGCTCTCGTATCAACTGGTATTTCATATCCCCATATTTTTTCGAGTAAAACTTCTCTTGAAAATACTCTATTGGGATTATTCGCAAATAAATTTAAAATTTCAAACTCTTTTTTTGTAAAATAAATTTCTTTTTTATCTATGAGTATAATCCTTTTAGAAATATCTATTTCAAGATAATTTGGCAATATATTCGCTTCTTTTTCTTTTTTCATTCTCTTCTCTATAGCCTTTATTCTAAGTATTAATTCACGACTATCAAAAGGTTTTGTTATATAGTCATCAGCACCTAAATGTAATCCTATTAATTTATCATTTATTTGATTTTTTGCAGTCAACATTATTATGGGAGTATCTTTATCTATGCTTCTTATTTCTTTTAAAATAGAAAAACCATCTGTATCGGGTAACATTATATCAAGTATCAAGAAATCTGGTCTTTCAGATTCAAAAATTTCAATTCCTTTCTTTCCATTATCAGCAACTAAAACATTATAATCTTCAAGCATCAAATTCATTCTTATCAAATCTAATATACTTTCTTCATCATCTATAACAAGAATTTTCATAATTTCACCTTCTATTTAATTCATTCTATTCATTTGTTCCTTTACTCTAAATTTAGTTATATCTTCTATTAGATCATAAGGAATTGGTTTACCATATGAAAACTTTATAGTTCCTTTAGATGTTTTAAACCCCTCTAATTTATCTTTAAAGTATTCAACTGCTTCAGGACCTGGATATATACCCAAATGTTTTTGATTAGCTGCAAAATGTATCAAATTACCTTGAAGATAAAAAGTAGGTATACCATAACTTATTTTTTCAATACTTTCTGGAGCTGCTCTTTTTATAGTATTCCTAACTTTTTGAAGTATAGCTTGTATCTCCCGCGGATATTGATTTATATATTCCTCAACAGTTTTAAACATTAAATCCCCCTCCTTTATTCCTTTATTTAATAATATCATAAAAAATTAACTCTTATAATTATTGAATATTATTTAATTAAATGATATTATATATAATAAGATTATTAAATTCATTAATAATCCAAATCATACAAAAAGGAAGGGTTTTATGTCAAAAAACTTTAGTACAATGGAACCGGTATTATTGTTGGAGGTTTAACAACAATAATAAACCTCCAACATTTATTCTAAAAAATCATATTAGATAAATTGGAGGAAAAATAAAAATGAAAATAAATATTAGAAAAGAAACAATTAAAGATTATAAAAAAGTTGAAACTGTTGCAAGAGAAGCATTTTGGAACTTATACTTTCCAGGTTGTTGTGAGCATTATATAATACATAAAATGAGAAATCATCCCGATTTTATAGAAGATCTTTCTTTTATAATAGAAGTTGATGATGAAATCATTGGTGGAATTTTTTTTGCCAAAGCAAAAATTATATCAAATAATAAAGAATATGATGCTATTAATTTTGGTCCTGTATTCATACACCCAAAATATCATAGGATGGGTATTGGTAGAAAATTAATAACTCATTCTATTGAATTAGCTAAAAAAATGGGACATCGTGCTATTTTAATTTTAGGAAATCCCAAACATTATGAAACTTATGGGTTCTTAGGTGGAAAACATTATAATATTTCAATGCCTGATGGAAAGTTTTATAAAGGTTTATTAGTTCTACCTCTATATGAAAATGCTCTCAAAAATATTTCTGGATATGTTTCATTTTCAGAGGTATTCGAAATAAATGATGATGAAGTTGATTCTTTTGATAAAAACTTTGATTATAAAGAAAAAAAATATCAAGAAAGTCAAAAAGAATTTGAAAAGACAAGTACTATGCTTGATGATTGATCAAACTTTAATCAATTAAATTTTTATAATAAAAAATAAACGGATGCATGACTATTGTTTTTTAATAAGTCATGCATCTTTTTTATCATTTATTTTCAATTATAGAATGTCCACCAAATTCATTTCTTAAAGAGGCTATTAATTTTCCAGAATATGTATCTTCTTGTTTAGATCTATGCCTAACCATAACAGATGCTGTAATAACTGGTGCTGGTATTCCCATTTCTAAAGCTGTCTGAGCTGTCCAAAGTCCTTCACCATTTGCATCTATCACACCTTTTATTGTATCTAAATTCTTATCTTTATTAAACACATTTTTTGTCAATTCCATAAGCCAACCTCTTATAACAGAACCATGATTCCAAAGATCTGCAAGAGATTCCATATCATAATCAAAATCACTTTTTTTAAGTATTTCAAATCCTTCTCCAATGGCTTGAAGCATTCCATATTCTATACCATTATGTATCATTTTCGAAAAATGACCGCTACCAGATTTTCCAGTATATAAATAACCATTTTCAATAGATATATCTTTAAAAATTCTTTCAACCTTTTTAAACGTTGATTCTTTTCCTCCGATCATGGCACAAATTCCATTTAAAGCTCCATCTTGTCCACCGCTTATTCCAGCATCTAAGTAATCAATATCTATATTTTTAAAATTTTCAAATCTTCTCATAGAATCTTTATAATTAGAATTCCCAGCTTCTATTATTATATCTTTTTTATCGAGATAATTTTTTAATTCATTTAATACATCTTCCGTTGGATTTCCAGAAGGAACCATTATCCATAAAATTCTATTTTCTTTAAGTTTTTCGCATAAATTTTTTAAAGATATGCAACCTATAGCCCCTACTTTTTCTGACATTCTTATTCTTTGAGAATCTTTGTCAAATGTATAAACTTCATAACCTTTGTTTATCATATTTTTTGTTAGATTTAGTCCCATTTTTCCAAGACCGACAAGACCTATTTTCATATTTTTCCTCCTATTTCATCAAATAAATATATCTAATATCAAAGCAACACTCAAACCAACTAAACCTATTATAGTTTCCATAACAGTCCATGATCTCAATGTATCTTTTTCATTTATACCAAAATATCTATTAACAAGCCAAAATCCACTATCATTAACATGAGATAGAGCAGTTGATCCAGAAGCTATCGCAATAACTATTAAAGCTGGCTCTACACTAAAATTTGAAAGCATAGGTGCAACAATTCCACCTGCAGTCATCATAGCAACAGTAGCAGATCCTGCAGCTACTCTAACTATTAAAGCTATTATAAATGCCAATAAAATGGGACTCAAATTCAAAGAAGATACTGATTGTGCCAATACATCACCAACTCCACTATCTATGAGAATCTGTTTAAAGACTCCTCCAGCTCCAGTTATTAATATAATAAGACCTGAAGAATTTAAAGCTGATGTTGAAACCTTATTTATATCTTCTTTTGATAATCCTCTAAACCGTCCCAGAACTATAAAAGAAAGGATTGTAGCCACTGTAAGTGCTGTAAATGGATGACCTATGAATTTCAACAATTTTGCAAAAAATGTATTAGGATCTAAAAATGTACTTGAAATAGTATTTAAAACTATCAATACTAAAGGTATTAATATTAAAGAAAAAATAGTAGAGAAACTCGGTAAATCTTTTTCATCTATTTCTTTTTCAATACCTTCAATCATATAATCTGGAACACCAACGTTTATTTTTTTACCTATATACTTACCAAAAATAGGTCCAGCAAGTATCGTAGCAGGAATTCCAGCAATTATACCAAATAATATCACCTTACCAAGATCGGCATTAACAAGTTGTGCTACCGCAACTGGACCTGGTGTTGGTGGAACAAAAGCATGAGTAACTGCTAATCCTGCAAGTAAAGGTATTCCATAATGAAGTACAGATTTTTTAGTCTCTCTTGCCAAAGAATAAACAATAGGCACTATCAATATAAATCCTACATCAAAAAACACCGGTATTGCAACAATAAACCCAGTCAATGCAAGTGCATAACTTGCCTTTTCTTTTCCAAATTTATTTATGAGTGTTCTTGCTAGTCTCTGTGTCCCACCAGAAACTTCGAGCATTTTACCAAACATAGATCCAAGACCAACAACCACAGCTATAAATCCAAGTGTTCCACCCATACCATTTGTCATAGAAGTTATGACTTTATCAAGAGGCATTCCAGAAAATATACCGACTCCCATACTAACAATTAACAAAGAAATAAAAGCTTGAACTTTAAGTTTTATAACCATAAATAAAAGAACAATAACTCCAACGACCATAACAATCCCCAAATAAGCTGCCATAGACATCAATATCCCCCCATATTCTCTATATTTTTTTATTAAATTTATAAAGTAAGTTTATACCTTCTTTATATAATTCAAATCTCTTTTTATAAAATTCATGCTTTTCTGAATTAAAATAATATTTTTTTATCTCAGATATATCAAAAGAAAAATCATTTAAATCTTTTATTTCGCCAACAGCCTTTTTACCAAGAATAATTGCTCCTAAAGCAGAACTTTCATGTGTTTCATACAAATTTAATTCTATTCCAGATATATCAGAAAAAGTTTTTATCCATTCTTCACTTTGAAAAATACCACCATTTAAATTTATCTTTTTTATACCATTAGATAATGAACTAATAGAATTTAAAACATCTTTTATACTAAAACATATTCCCTCTACACAAGCTTTTAAAAAATGATCTTTAGTATGATTGTTTTTTATACCAAGAAAAGATCCTTTAAGTGATGAATCCCAATAAGGTGCTCTTTCTCCAAATATAAAAGGTATAAAAATTAAGCCATCAGAACCTTCTTTCACAGATTTTAAACGATTATCGAGATCTTTATAATCTTTATCATCTGAAAATAACTTTTGAATTATCCATTCATAAGCTATTCCACCGTTATTAATAGCTCCGCCTATAATATATAAATTTTCATCTAAATAATAACAAAATGTTTTTCCCTGTTCATCAGTATAAGCTTGATCACAAGAAGTTCTTATAGCTCCACTTGTTCCTATGGTAACTGCTGCAACATTTTTATTTATCGAATTAGAACCTAAATTAGCTAAACATCCATCACTTGCACCCACTATAAAATCAACATTTTTAATATTTTCAAGTTCTTTATAATCAGAATTTATTCCTTTCAATATATGAGTAGTTGGAACAACCTCAGATAAATTAGATTTATCTATACCTATTTCATTAATTATTTCTTCAGACCATTTCAAAGTTCTTATATCAAATAACCCAGTTGCAGATGCTATAGAATAATCTGTTATATATTTTCCAAATAATTTAAAAAATATATAATCTTTTATAGAAATAAATTTTTTAGTTTTCATAAATAAATTTTTTTTATTTCTTTTAAACCATAAAATTTTATAAAAAGGTGACATTGGATGTGCTGGCGTTCCTGAAATAGCATAAAATTTATGAGCCTTATAATTAGTTTTATACTCATCTGTTATACTTTCACTTCTGCGATCAGCCCAAATTATACAATTAGAAATAACTTCATCATTATCATCAATCAGTATTAAACTATGCATCATGGCACTAAATGAAATAAATTTTAAATTTTTTTCATTTAAATCATATTTTTCTTTTAAATTTTTAATAACATTCAATACCCCATAAAATATTGTTTCTGGATCTTGTTCTTGAAATCTATCATCTTTATTTTTTATTATTTTGTATCCAAAACTTTTAATATCTATTAAATTATTCTTTTCATCAAATAAAACAGCTTTTGTATTCGTCGTTCCTATATCCACTCCCATATAATACATAATATTTTACATCTCCTTTTGAAAATAATTTCTATTTTAATTATAAAAAATATAAAATAACATAAAAAACGAAAATAATTTTCATATTTTTATTTTATAATGATATTTTAATAAAGTAAAGTTCCATATAAAATGATTAAATAGATTTATTTATAAATAATTTATTTTTTTAAAGATTATTATCAATAAATTGGACTTTTTAAAGATTTTATATTTTATAAAACACTTAATGTAATTTTTTGAATTCAAATCGTTACATAAACCATTTGACTTTTTGTTTCAAAACATATATAATTTTAATGTAATATTTAAAAACTGATATTTGTAAATGACATCTCAGTTTATTTTGGAGGTACTATCTTGAAAGGTACAGTTAAATGGTTTGATTCAAAAAAAGGTTATGGTTTCATTACTACAGAAAACGGAGACGATGTATTCGTACATTTCTCAGCAATTACAATGGATGGTTTTAAGAACTTAGAAGAAAATCAAAAAGTTGAATTCGATGTAGTTGACGGAGCAAAAGGTCCTCAGACTGCTAACGTTAGATTAGTTTAACCATAATTACCCATTAGGGTTTCAACGAAAATGAGAGTCGTTTAAAACGACTCTCATTTTGTTTTTATATTTTAAATAATTTAATTTTTTGAATCAAATCTTCAGATATTTTAATGAGGTTTTCAGAGTTAGAATTAACACTTTCAGCAGTTTGAG
>NZ_JASUSU010000057.1:0-18569 GCF_030445905.1 Oceanotoga sp.
CTTCAAATCCATTTTCACCAAAGGATTTTATAAATTCTTCAATAATTAAATCTTTTGTTTTCATAATTCACCATCCTTAATACTAACTACCGGTAGTTAGTATTTTATACTAGGTGATTCCATTTGTCAAGTAATAGTGGTGATTTGTATGTGTCAATACTTTGGCGGAAACTTTTCTCTAGAGATGGTAACTCTTCAATTTTAATATTAAAATTGCTCATTCTGTGTGTTTCGTTACCCAAACATTTTCTTCAGTTGTCCCATTGGACTTGATGTGGAACTATAATTAGCTATTTCACCCATTTTAACCCCTATAGAAGGACGATGAATCTTTTTCAAAACAGCTCTAACAGCCCCTTTAAATTCAGGGACAATGGTTTGTTCAAATGCAGGTAGTTCCGCTCTCAAAGCTTCTAAAAGAGTTCCGTTTTTACGAGCTGAAATAATGGAAGCTAAGTTTCCAGCTCCTTTGGCTGAAAATCCACGCCCTTGGCGTTTCATACGGTAACTGTAGGGACGATGATTACTTTCACAAATACCTATTCCATTTTGGACAGGTAAGTCTCGCATTTTCAAGGGACAAATACTTTCCCAATTGCGTTCTAAATAAGCCCCTAATAGACGGAGATGCTCTTCTTTCTCAGTTCTTGTTTCTTCATCTTCTATGCGACTTTCTGTCGTCGCCAATACGCTAAGAACACGTTCTTTATCATAGGCACTCACAGCTTTTCTCATTTCAATAATCATAGGCTTATCAAAACTTAACCGTTGGTTTATTTTTTCATTCACATGGTAGGGATCTCTAAAGTGTTCATGCTTTTTGCATTTTCCAATAATCTGCTCAAATTTATCTTTTTCATACCCGCTGCCGCCATCACTGTTGGATACGATGATTGTTTCCCGAATATCATACATCGCTTCTAACCACTGCCCAGCTCGTTTAAAGGCTTCTTTACTAGATACTGTACTTTCAAAAACTTGGGATCCAATAAGGACTGGTCGCTTTTGTTTTCCTACGTACGTCACACCTTCATGAAATTGAACACGATGAAGCTCAGGATTTTTCTCGCCTCTTCCTTTTAGTAATAACCCGTCGCCTTCAATAAACAGCACAGGCACTTTCCTTTTTTCTTTTTGGGGTGTTTCAATATGACTCGGAGCTTCATCCGTCCATTTTTGAACTTTCTCACCTGTTTTTTGAACCATTTTATGAACGGTTGTATGACTTACTTGAAGCGGAGTTAAGAGGTTAATGGCATCAGCCGCCTTGCGATACACACCATCGGAGGCAACCTTAGCGGCTTTCATTTCAACTAAAGGTGAATAGCGAATATACTCTTCTAAGCTGATGGCTTCATCTAATGGTACAATGCTTTTTTCGCCATCTTTTCTCATGCGTCGTCGCCTAATCTCAACAGCCCCGTATGAGAACTGAACGGTACGTTTCATTGTTTTCTGTATATCGTATCCTTTTTCTTTATAAGTATGAATTAATTCCAAATCAATCATCTCGATTGCTTTGGAAACCAGCTCACACATGACTTTTGGAAGGTATTGATCTAATCGTATTTCACTGTCTAATAATGTTTCAGAATCCTTTAATATACTGGCAATTTCTGCTATAATTTGATTCATAAGAAGACCTCTTTTCTGGATTTGTGGTTATCTCTAGATTAAGGGTCTTCTTCCTTTTTGTCTACTTTAATTTCTTACCCTACTATTTTACTTTCCGACAACTATTTTACACATAGTTCTTTGGATTATTCTACATTAGTCAATGGAATATCACTTGCATTGTTTTTAGTTCTTATACCTTCTTTTTTCCATTGATATCTACGAAGGAACATTGCGTTTGCAATGATAATCAAGGCACTTCCTTCATTTATAATTAAACCTAATGTAAGAGGCATGACTCCGATCAAGGCAGTCACAACAAGGAACGCAACTATCGCTAACGAAATAGCAATATTTTGGTCTATTTTAGAAACTGTCTTTTTACTTAATTTTAGTGTATATACTAGTTGATCTAAATTATCCTGCATTAAAGCAATATCTGCTGTCTCTAGTGCAACGTCTGTTCCTTGAACTCCCATTGCAATACCTACATCAGCCTGAGCCAGTGCTGGTGCATCATTTACACCATCTCCTACCATCGCTACCTGCCCATACTGTTTTTGCAATTCTTTCACTGCGTTAATCTTATCTTCTGGAAGGAGTTCTGCTCTTACTTCATCAACGCCAAGTTCTTTACCAATTGCTTCACCTGTTAGTCTATTATCACCTGTTAGCATAACAACCTTTTTCACACCAGCTTCTTTCAAACTTTGAATAGCTTGTTTTGCATTTTCTTTGGGTCTATCAGCTACTGCAATCATCCCAAGTACTTCATTGGCAGTTCCTAAGAGCATGACAGTTTTCCCTTGTCCTTGCAGCTTTTCAATTTGCATGACGTGGTCTTTATTTATGTTTACTTTTAATTCGTTAAACAAGCGTGGATTTCCAATGTAGTAATTATTTCCGTTAATCTTACCTTTTGCCCCACGACCTGTAAGTGAATCGAATTCTTCTACATCTGGAATTGTAATCTTTTTGTTTAATGTTTCTTCCATAATCGCATCAGCTAAAGGATGTTCGGATTGTTTTTCAAGCGCACCAGCAATCTCCAATAATTGCTTATTTGAAAGGTCTGATACCGTTACAAGATCCGTGACCGAAGGCTTTCCAACTGTCAAGGTTCCTGTTTTATCAAATGCCACAACTTGAGTACTACCAGCTGATTCTATATAAATACCGCCTTTAACCATTACTCCACTTCGAGCTGCCGTTCCAATGCCAGTAACGACTGCGACTGGCACAGACAGTACTAATCCACAAGAACAAGAAACGACTAGTACCACTAAAGCTCTATATAACCATTCATCAAAAGGTTGACCAAAGAAAAGGGGAGGTACAATAGCCACAATGATCGCTAATACAAACATGGCTGGCGTGTAAATGGCACCAAATTTCTCACTGAACCGCTGTCCTTTCCCTTTTTTCATTTGTGCGCCCTCTACTAATTTAATAATTTGGGCTAGGGTTGTATCTTGAGCAAGTTTAGTCACTTCTATTTCCAATGCACCACGTTCATTTAATGTTGAAGCAAATACCTCATCTCCTAATTGTTTTGATACAGGTATTGACTCTCCAGTAATGGAAGCTTGATCAACTGTAGTTGAACCTTTAGTGACTACACCATCAACTGGTATTTTTTCTCCGGGACGTACCAGAACGATATCTCTGATTTCCACTTGTTCTGTCAATATACGCATTTGACGACCATTTCGAATGACTGTTGCTTCACTAGGGGCTAATTCAACTAATGCTCTAATTGCATTTCTGGCTTTATCTGATGCGTATGATTCCATTAATTCACCTAAAGAGAAAATAACGACAAGCCCCGCAGCTTCTCCCCATAATCCTAGATAAATAGCTCCAATTACTGCCGCAATATGCAATGTATTAATGGAGGGACTTCCATTTCTTAATTCAACCCATGCACTTCTTGCTGGATAGATCCCTCCAACAACAATTGCAATACTATATAAAATAATCGCCCACATTTCAGGTAGACCGAATCCAATTTCTGCAATCAGTGTAAATGCTGTGACGGTTGCGGCAATAATCAACAGTATTGTCCTTGGGTGTTTATACCACCTTGTATTCATTTCTGTGTTCCCCTGAACTGACCCCTGTCAAGTAGACAGATAAAAAAATAAGTTTTTTTGAGACTAGAATTATCTAGTCTTTTTTTAATTACAAAATACAAATATTTTTTTACAGTTAGCTATTTTTTGTCTCTTTGCCTTAGGATATATAATCGGGATTCATCCCGATTATATATCCTAAGGCAAAAGTGTCATCACTTAACGAACTGCAACAACTTTAGTCATTTTAAAATCTAATAAACTATCTATTTAGTATTCACTGGTATCTTTAACCCCATAGACAAAGAAACCCGTTTTGAGTTATAGAATTCAATGTAAGTATTAATAGCATCCTCTAGGTCTTCAAAAGTTTCAAAGTGCTTTCTTCTATAACATTCATCCTTAAGGATGCCCCAGAAACTTTCCATAGGCCCGTTATCAATACAATAGCCTGGTCTCGACATACTTTGTATAACCTCATTTCTCTTTATATATTCTTTGAACCAATGGGAAGTATACTGATAACCACGATCACTATGTATCAAGGTCTTATTTGGTAACAGTTGACCTTCAATTTGCTTAAATGTTTCAGCTACGAGGTGGTTGTTATTGGAAATTCCTAATTTCCACGCAATAATTTTCTTCTCACCATAATCCAAAACTGCACTCAAATAGGCTTTAGAGTGGTTATTGTATTTTAATTCTGTTACATCAGTTAACAGGACTTCATTTGCTTTATACATTTTTTTGAATTCGCGATTTAACACATTTTCAGCTACATTTTGTGGTTTATGCGGTTTATAGTGGTATCGTTTCTTACGAATAACTGATTTTATACCTAAATGAGTCATTACTCTGTATACACATTTATGATTAGCTTTCTCCTCACAATAGTGATTTAAATAAATCGTCATTCTCCTATATCCATATATACCATTAACTTCTTCATTCACGTCAATAATTGTCTTCATGATATTATTTAAGCGTATTTCCTCAGCCGTCGGCTTTCGTTTTAACCACTTATAATATCCAGCACGACTAACCCCTAATACCTGACATAAAAGAGTTATTTTGAATCCTTTTTCTTTGAGGCAGGAGATGGTTTGAAATTCCGCTTCATATCGTGCTCTTTTAATATCGACCCTCTTTCTATCTCCTCGAGCTTTTTTAATACCGCATTCTCTGTTTTTAAGTACTCATTTTTAGCTTTTAAAGCAGCTATTTCTGTACGTAACTGTTCAGTTTCAGTTTGAATCGTAGAAGGTTTTCGGCGTCCTCGCCCATCTATTAGGCCTTCACTTCCATGTTTTTTATATTTTTGAACCCATGAGTAAACGTTATTATAAGATACTTGATATTTTTTGGCTGTTTGCACATATGATAAGTTATTGGATAAACAATCCTTGACAATTTCTATTCGCTCACTGGTCGTTGTTTTTCTCATTTTCATAGTGTACACCTCGGGTTTCGTACTGTAACTCTTACTACTTTTACCCTCAGTATACTTCATTATCCAATAACTTACAGTTGATACAGCAGGAACATTGAATCTTAGTGTTAGATCTCGAAGAGATCCCTCATCATTTAAATAAGCATTAACTACCTTTTGTTTAAATTCTTCAGAATATATATTATTTAATTTTCTAGGTTTCAAGGCCTCTAAACCATACTTTCGATATTTATTAACATATTGATAGAATATTGTATTATGTATCGATAACCCATACTCTTTTACCAAAGTTGGATAATTTATACCATCTTTGATGAACATCAGAATATATTTTTCTAACACATCTGCAGAATATACTTTTCTATTCATAAAAAAATCCCCTCTAAAGTAGACTTATTTTATTAAGTGTCTACTTTAGGGGGAGCATATCACCCCCTTATTTATGTTCCATTTTTAAAATGTAATCAAAAAAATTGATATGTTTTTATTCATTTGATAGGAAAAGATAAATTAAATACTAAACCCCACTCAAAAGTTAATTAAAGGGATAACATTAAGTGGAAAAACTGGAGTTATTTAACTACAGGGTGACCTACTTTTTTTAATTTATCAGCAATGTCGTCAAGAGTTACTCTGGAATCATCATAAGTTACAGTTAATTTTTCCGCAAAAAAGTTAGCCTCTGTACTTTGAATTCCCTTTAATTTTTTCAAAGCTTTTTCAACTGTTGTTGCACATGAAGGGCAATCCAAACCTTCCACTTTTAGAACATCAGTTTTTGCTGAATTCATTTTAAATTCCTCCCTTTTATTTAAGTAAAACGATAATACTTTTTATTACCAATTTCACAATTACATTGTATAGTGTAATAGTATTGTTGTCAATTCCTATATCTTATATTAATGACTGTCCTTTAATTAATCTGCTACATAGGTACAAATACAATAATTCGAATACCTCGATACAGTATAAGTCATAACAATAAGGTCTGTTTTCCAGTATGTCACACACTTTTTCCATGTATTGTGCCATAAATTTTCTTAGCTCTTGTTCGTTAGACTATTTTAACTTTCTCACGTATCTCTCGTATTTAATTGATACATTTATGACACTTAGTATTCCACCAGATATTCCGATTTGAACACTAATTATTTTTAAACTTTAAAAAGATAATTCCACTATAAAATCCGAAGACCCCTTTTTTTTATTTCATGTATTGTTTTATTCTTTTTTATATAATCTATATTTATGTTGTCTATCATATAATTCTTTTTTTGAGAACTATATGACTCTTCTTCTATCACTTTACCTATTTTCACATCAATATTTTCATCTTCGAAGTTTAAATTATGAGAAAAAAGCCAAAGTTTTCTTTTGCAGATATTAAAGTAATATATATGCATTCCAGATAATTTTTTTATTTTTTATCACCACCTTGAATTTTTCTAATAGAATATTTTTATTTTAGATGTTTATTGAATTAATTTATATAAATATGATAAAATTAAAATAAGGTTTTTTTAACATGTTATTTATGTCAAATATCTAAAAAAAAAATAATCATTTACATTTTAATAAAATTATACAATTATTAAAAGAAAATTCAAAATGAAAGTGAGGTGAAAAAATAGTTTTAGAAAGGGTATAGGAAGGTATTTAGAAAATAAAGAGGAAAATAATTTTATTTGAAAATCTGTCGATTTCAACTAATCAAATAAACACCTAAGATAGACAGATTCTAAAAATGGCTAATAATAATAAAAATTTTCTTATGTAAATTTTGTTAAAGATTGAATGTGTGGTTTTTTATCAGTTAGACAGATTATAAGGTTATAAATGAGAAATAATAGGCATTTAAATTTGGCGCATAATAATCAAACCATATTGGAATATAAACAAATCCAAATATCTCACCAGAGATGTCCCACGAAAATATAATAATCAAACCATATTGGAATATAAACTTTGGATAAGTCCAAATGCCTCTTCTTTTTTCTTCTATAATAATCAAACCATATTGGAATATAAACACCGCCTGTATTTTCTGTTTTAATATATATTCCGTAATAATAATCAAACCATATTGGAATATAAACACAATAAAAATATAATATGCATAAACAAAGAGTTTGATAATAATCAAACCATATTGGAATATAAATGTGGAATGACTGTCGCAGATTTGATAGCTATGAAAATAATAATCAAACCATATTGGAATATAAATAGGCAAAGAAGAAAAGAAAGGAGTTGTTAATTAATGATAATAATCAAACCATATTGGAATATAAATCTTTCAAACGAGCTCTAATATATTTTTGTGTTTTTGGATAATAATCAAACCATATTGGAATATAAATAAAAACAGATTTGAAGAAAATATTTTCAAGGTTTTGATAATAATCAAACCATATTGGAATATAAATAAGTTAGAAAACACTTTTGAATATATAAAATGCAGAATAATAATCAAACCATATTGGAATATAAATCTTATAAATCGCATTATACTTTCTTTATCTTTCTTTATAATAATCAAACCATATTGGAATATAAATAATCTTATAGAAGAAATCAAAAAAAGAAAAAATAATATAATAATCAAACCATATTGGAATATAAATAAAGGTAGAAATTAATATATAATAAATTAGAGGTGATAATAATCAAACCATATTGGAATATAAACGTTAAGTATAAAGGTAAATTAATTTTTCCTGTAGGAATAATAATCAAACCATATTGGAATATAAACCCATTTATCTGTCTTTCAAAGAGTTTAAAACGAGTAATAATAATCAAACCATATTGGAATATAAATGAACCATAATTACCATAAAAAAATATTCCCATATTAATAATAATCAAAAATTTAAAATTAGAAAATCTATATTATCGGGTATAAATAAGGTGTTTATTTTTAGTAATAAAAAGAAAATTATTATGAAAAAATAAATAGGAAAAAAATAATTTAGTAAAGAAAATGGTGATTTTTATTTTAATAGCATTATAACTGAACTAATAGAAAAAAAATGATAGCCGCAGTAGTCTGGAATAGAATATTTTCAAAAGATTTAAAATTTAATCCATTAGAAAAAGATTTTTTGGATATAGTAGAAATTTTAAAATAAATAACATGTTTGAAAGAAAAGCACTAGAAGATGCTATAAATGCAACGCTTTTAGCGTATGAAAAAGTAAAAAATGAAAAACATACAGGGGGATTTATTTCTTTAGCTTAAAAGGGCATATAAAGCCTTCAAGTTTTTACGAACTTGAAAAAATAGATGTTCCTGAATATTTTAAGCATAATTTCTATAAAATAAAAAAATAACTCCCTTTTATTTGGAGTTATAGTAGGTGTTTTTTAGATTGGAAGGGTTAACAAATTTAAATTTATTTTTTTACTAAAAAAGACCTCAATTACGAGGTCTTTTGTTATTTTAATTTCATATTTTATTTTTTATACTCTCAATTATATAGATATTTTTTCTTTTAAATACATTTTGTCAACAGATGATAATAAACTATTATCAATATATTTATGATTAATATAAAAAAATTCATTAGATATTTTCTTTATACTTTTATTAATCTCTGATAACCATTTAAACTTAGATTTTTCAAAACATTCACCATTAAAAAATCCTTCTGCAAATCTATAATCATCATTTGCATGAGATAAATAAAGGTCAAATATAACATAACCTTTGTAGTTCTTTGCTTTTAACTTTTTTTCAATTTTTTTAAGTTCATTAAATGGATTAATATATGAAATAGATAATATAATATATTCATATCTTTCATTTTTTATTTTTCTTATTTTGAATGCATCCATAATATACACCTCTAACTTATATATATATCGTATGTATTTTTTATATTATTAATACCTTTCATAATAACTTCATTAACTTTATTCGGATCATTAATAATTTTTGTATTAGCAAATTCATTTTTTGCGTGTGCATAATCATGCCTTTGATGATAAAAATTATAACATTCTTCTATAGCATTTTCGATTTCAATATTGTTAATCTTTTTTTTGCATCTTTTTTTTAAAAAATAATGACCCGTATTTGTTTTAGTAAACATATCAAATTTATCAGGATTATCAATATCAAATTCATTCAATATAGCATGCAAAAAAGCTTCTGTAGCTCTCATTATTGGCATTAAATAAAAAGAATAATCACCTGATCCAGGCATTTTTTCTTGTTTGGTAATTAAATATGCTGTAAAAATTAAATTTTTAATTTCTTCTACTAAAAAATTTGAAAGATTTTTAATTATCGATTCAAATTCATTTTCTGTCTTTTTAACATTTGCTTTTAAAAATTCTTCATTTAATCTAAGGGTTTCCTTATAATTTTTGTATTTTGAAAAAAACATTTGTACTAGAACAAATGAATCATAGGCATTTCCTTGAATAACTAGTGCATTATTTTCATAAAGATTGAAAAATAAATAATTATTAAGAATTTTGCTTTTTACTTTAAACCTACTAATAATTGAACAATTTGATTCTAACTTTGTAATTTCATAATTTTCATTTTTATATAAATTTTCTAATAAATCAAAATCTTCTTTTTTAGAAAGGTCAATTTTAAATGTAATATTTTTATCATAGTTATTTATTTCATCAAGATTATCTAAAGAAATATCAAATTCTATATTGTTTTGCTTTTCCTCAATTGCTTTTTTTGCTAATAAATCTGCTTTTGTATTTCCCTTATTATTTGTATGAGCCTTTATTTTATAAAAATTAATTTTTATATGTTTTTTATATTCTTCAAATTTTATTTTATAAATTTTTGTAATAGATTTAGTTGTTTTCCAAATTCCCAAAGCCCAGTTTTTTATTCCTGTATAATCATAGTATATATCGATTTCTTTTGCATTATTTTGCTTTGTATATTCTAAAGCTAATAAAGTTGCTATTATTTCACCAGCAACATTTCTTGTTTCTAAAAATTTTTGATCATTTCCGTATTTATAAAATTCTTTCTCTATATTATTATGAATAATATAAATTCCAGAACCATAAGCTTTTTCTTTTTCATAAAAGCTTCCATCAACATATGCAACGATCTTGTTTGGGTTATTGGATAAAGTAGTAGCTTCTAATTTATCTTTTGTATTTCCTAAATATTCTTTAGCATCTTCTAAAGAAGAAAAACCTTTATATTCTGCACCGTGAAATTTGTCAACTTGTTTTTTTGTTTCTTCCCAATTTTCATATATTCCTGGATTTCTTCCTTTTTTTACTGCATAATATTTTTTCTTTGACATTTACTAACCCCTCCATTTTGATATAAAAATTTAACTAATATTAAAATTAATTGTTTTCTAATTTTTTTCTGATCTTTTTATTTCATTTTTTTAATATTCTATTCTTGACTTAATAATTTTATTATTAGCATCTGGTATTTCTATAATAACTCGTATAAGACTTTCAAAATTTATTCTTATATTTGAATTTGTTAAATTTTTTGACATTAAGAAAAAAATTGATAAGTTAGTTTTTCTGGTACATCAATAAAATAATATGGCCCTATAGATCCTGGCAAATCAAAATATTTTTTATTAAATTCATATAAATTCTTTTCTTTAAAACTAAAAAAATTTCTATGAAATGCTGAAATTGCAAATGATGTTTCATATTTACTTTCATATTTTTCGGCATAAACTGATATAATCAAAGGAAAAAAATTTTTTTCAAACAAATTTTTTAAATCTGATACTTTTATATATTTAGGTTTATCTTTCAACGTTTCTGATTATTCAATCAAAAAATCATAATTATCATACCAATTAAATTATTCTAATTTGTATTCTTTGTTTAAATCTAAAACATCTCATCCTTTAAATACAGCAATTTTAAAAATTCCATCATCATAAATATTTGAATTTGTAAAAACGAACAAAGTAAAAATTAATAATTGTTAATTTTTTCATACAGTTTCTCCTTTATAATATTAATATACATTTACTTTATCATTATATAATTAACAAAAATAAAAATAAAGCATTGTTAGCTTAGAAAATAGTAAAATACTCTATAATAATGTTAAATATGCTATTGTATTAGTAATATTTACAATATTACAATTTATATAAAAATTATATAATGTTTTGTTATTTCTAATAAATTAATCATATAATTAATTTATAAACCTGTTATAAGTAATGTTTTATCTTCATAATTTTATGTGATTTTATTGAATAATAAAAAACCTTAGCTTTTTAGCTAAGGTTTTAATTTGAATTTTTTAAAGTTATAAATTTATTTTTTAGAAAAAATTAGAAGTTTTATCTTCTTTAATACCCCAAAAATCTTTCATTAGCCATCTAGGATTATTGCTTTTAATATATACAAATAATATTTGATTTGCATAATATTAGCTTCTTCAAATGAATTGCTTTTTTTATTTTCTATCACTACCGTAATAAAAAGATTAGATAAATTCAAATTATTTTTTATATTGAATTTATTTATATAAATATGGTAATATTAAAATAGAATTTTTTTAATGTTTTATTTATATCAATTTATTTTAAAAAAATAATCATTTACACCACAATAAAATTATATTATTAGTAAAAGAAAATTCAAAATGAAAGTGAGGTGAAAAAATGAGATTTAAATTAGATTTTAAAACGAATAATAATGTAATTCCAATAGATTATAGACGTTTTTTATTATCTTATATAAAAAATGCTTTGTCTAATTACGATGAAAAAATTTATAGTCAATATTACAATAAAAAAGATCCTATTCATAAAAATTTTACCTTTACAATAAATTTTGGGAAAAGTAAATTTGAAAAAGAAAAAATTTTATTGGAAGAAAATAAATTTAGTTTCTATTACTCTACTTCTGATTATGTTCTTGGAACTCATTTGTTTGCAGCGTTTAGGGAACAAATTAATAGAGAATTTAAAATTAAAAATAATAGTATAAATTTATGCAATATTAAATTTTTTAAAAGTAAAAATTTTTTATCAAAAAATATTGATTTTAAAATTTTGTCTCCTGTATTAATTAGAGATCATAAAAAGGATAATAAGGATAATTCTGATGTTTATTATTCTTTTGAAGATAAAGAATTTGAAGAAATATTAAAAAATAATTTAAAGTATAGATTAAAAGATTTCCCTTCAGAATATTTAGAAAATATTAGTATTATTCCTATAAAAACAAGGAGTGTATTAGTTAAAAATTATGGGACAATACTTAAAGGCAATTTGGGTTATATAAAAATACTTGCAAATGAAAAAGTTATTGAATATATTTATCAATCGGGATTGGGTTCTAAAAATTCTATGGGATTTGGAATGCTTGAAATATCTAAAAGGGGGTGAAAAATATAAAATTTTTTAGAACTGGTGAAATTGTAAGAGATATTGGAATAGTTAATTTATACAGGATTTTAAAAAATGAAGATTATAATGCGGTATTAAAAGATAATTATTTAGAAATTAATGGTATAAATAGCAGAAATTTTTATAGAATTATAGTTGAAAATGTTCTTTTTAAAATTGCTATTGATGGAATTAATATAGAATTAACTAAAGGAAAAAAAGAATTAATAAATAAAGACAATATTAACTTTGAAAATTATAAAAAGTTTGTAGATAATTCTGATTATGATGATAAAACTAAAAAAATGATAATTAATAAAATAGAAAGTCAATATATTCCATATTTAAGAAATAGTGGCAAATTTGGTGCTAATGCTGGAAATGTAGAAAATTTTCATAATAATTTAAAAAAATTTTTAGAAATTGTATTTGAAGAAAAATCTGAAGAATTTTTAAATAATGAATATGAAAAAATAGAAACTAAATGTAGTATTTGTCATAACAATTATGTATATAAATATGATATTACCCATAAAGAAGAGAAAAAAGAGAGGAAAACTTCTAAGTATTTATATTCTTTTATGGGGTCAGAAAATAATATGTTTAATAACTATGGTCAAGATTTAGGAAGTAATATTTGTTTTGAATGCGAATTTTTTAATATTATGTTTTTATTATATATTAATGAAAATAGAAATTCTGAATTAATATATGTAGAAAGTCTTAAATTAATGGAGTTTTTTAATTATAAATATAACTTAATATCTCGTGAATTAAGAAATAAGGGCTTTTTAAGTAGCTTATCAGATTATAGAAATAATAGATTTAAGCTTTATGGTATAGAAAGGGATTCTAATAAAGGAATAATAATAAACTTGAATAGTGTTTTAGATATAAATAATATGATTAAAAGTTTAAAGATAAAAGCTATTATAGATTCATTTTATATAACTAGCAGTACCAAAAAAGAATTATATAGATTGGTTGATTATAAAAATTATAATATAATTTTAAAATATTTTTTAGCTAATTTAATTTTTCAAGATGAAAAAGAAAAAAGTATTGATATGATAAAAACAAAAAATAATGTAAGAATATTTTTAAAATTTATTAAATTTTTATATGGAGGTGATTTAGAAATGTCAGAAGAAAAAATTAAATATTTTGAAGATAATAATAAATTTAGAAGCTCAGGATATAGTTTAGGTAAAATTTTAAATGTTGAATCAAAAAAATCCATTATATATAAATTAAATAATTATTTAAAAACATTGAATAGAAAAGGTCTTTTAGAAATGATTATACACTTATTAACTGTAAATTCAGATGCTGTTTTACCAAAAGATTTAGCTAATTCAATAATGAAAAGTACAGAAAATGATTTATATTATAATGTAGGACTTTTCATTGAGGGGTTACTTCAACCTGATAATACAAATAAAAAGGGGGAAAATAAATAATGTCTAATAAAATAAATTGTATCACTATGACAATATTAACTTTTAGTCCAATAGGTCTTTCTAATGATCAAGGAATGGGAAACTTTACTCCATTAAAAAAACATTTTAGTGGTGATGGAGTACATGCTTTTACAAGTGTAGGTACCTTTACATATGAATTAAGAAAGTCTTTATTTAATAAAGGATGGAATCCATCTGGTATTGTTATAAACAAAAGTAATTTATATTCTAATCCAGAAGATATTGAAAGTATTGAAGATATGGAAAATGATTTATTTGGATTTTTAATTCCTGGAAAGCAAATTTCAAAGACATCACCTTTAAGAGTAATACCTTTCAGATCTGTTCATGAATTTAAAAATGAAACTCAATTAATTACAAATAGAGGGTTTTTATCTCAAGAAAATAATAGAAAATTCTATACTGAAGAAAAAAAAGATTTAGTGGAATTTGAAGGAGACATACCAAAAACTCAAGCTTTAGCTAACGAAGAAGTCTTTGGTGATTATTATACATATACTGTTACAGTAGAACTTAATAGGTTAGGTGTAACTGAAATAAAAGATGGAAAATATTTAGAACCTAAAGATAGAGTATATAAAAATAAAGAATTAAGATTAAAAATGGTTAAAGATTTATTTGATGCATTATGTGAATTTACAAGAGATATTAAACACCAAAAAGTACTATTAAAACCTCTTGCAGTATTTGGAGGAGCTTATGAAAGTGTTGTGCCTTATTTTTGGGATGATATACTTTTCAATAAAGACAACCAATTAATTATTGATGGAATAATTGAAACTATTGAAAGTTATGACTTAAAAGATAATACAATAGCTGTGGTTAGCAAAAAAATAAATATGGAATCGGAAAATGATTGTATTGAATTAGGTATGCCAGTAAAAAAATTAAAAGAATTTATTGAAAGAATAGATATAAATGAAAATAATGAATGGATAATATAAGAGTGATTTGCTATGGAAAATAAAATTTTGTTATTAGAATTCAAGCAACCTAATGCCCATTACAGAGAAGCTAAAATAAAACAAGATGATTATATATCAACTTATAATTTACCTTCTCCTACTACTATAGCTGGAATGATATCTTATGCAAGTGATAAAAGATTTGATAAAGAGTTAAAATTATCTGTAGTTGGAAAATATAAAATAAAAAGAATTGATTTTATTAGAGGAGAAGAGGGAAATATTATAAGTGATTTTGAAAAATTTATTATAAAAGAATTAAGGTATAATAAAAAAAATAAATTAGAAAATAATATTGATTTTCCAGAATTATTTAATTATGTAAAATCTAATTCAAAAAATAGAGTAATGAATTTTGAAATATTACAAGATATAGAACTAAAAATTTTTATTGATTCTGAAAATAAAGAAGATTTACAGTTAATAAAAGAGAGTTTTGAAAATCCAAGTAAATATTTGAGTTTAGGAAGAAAAGAAGATTTTATATTTCCAATAAAAAAAGGAGAAATGTTTGTAAAAGAAATTGTTGTAAATGAAGTCTATATAGAAGATAAAAAACAAGCTATAAAACAAGATTTATTGGTTAAAAATACTTATATTCCTGTTGAATTAATAAAAAGTGGTAAAAATGAAAATAAATATAATGATATATTAAATAAAGGTGTTTATTATTCTATACCAAAAAAATATAAAAATTTATTAGAAGATAAGAAAAATAGAGAAATGATATTTGGAAATTATATCTATATTTCTAATGAAGGCGCTTATTTAAAAGATATAAAATTAAATATTTATGAGTCAGAAAATGAAAAAATCTTATTTAAGTGGTTAGTTGGTGATAGTGATGAATAGTATATATGCTAAATCAGAATCACAAAATAGTAATGAAATAACTTTAGTAGAACATAATAATGATTTATTAAATACTTATGAAAAAATAAAACATAAAATAGGTTATAAAAATATACAAGATATAATAAAAGATTATGATTTGGAAGAAATCTTATTGAAATTATTTGTAATGCATGATTTGGGTAAAATTAATATAAAATTTCAAAATAAAATCAAGAAAAATTTTGAATTATTAGAAGGTAAAGAAATTAGACATAATATTTTATCAGGAGCATTTTCAAAAAAATTATTAGAAGATATAAAAACAAATGATGAGATACTTTTTAATGTAATGATAAAAAGTATTATGTATCATCACGGTCATTTCAAAAAATATTATAATTTAAATATTTCTGATGTTGAAAAAAGTTTATATAAAGATATTGAAGAAGCTATTTTAGATAATAATGATTATGATTTATCTGATATTGAAAAGCAATTAAGTGAAGTATTTAAAAAAGATATAAAAATAGATGAAAATATTTTAGATTACGATTTTATGAATTATTTCAATAAAGATTTTTCAAATGAAGGTAATTTAGAAGTTGAAAGAGAAAATGATTATAAATTACTATATATTTTTTTGAAAGGATATGTTAATTTAGTCGATCATTTAGCATCTTCCAAAATAAAAGACTATGAATATTTTTTTAGCAAAAGTAATGATTATATACAAGATAAAATAAGAAAATTTTTAGCAGAAAAAAGCAAAAATAAAGATCAAATTGTCTTTAATGATATTCAAAAAAGAGTTTTAGAAAATTTAAATAAAAATATTATTACTAAAGGATTTACAGGTTCAGGGAAGACAGTAGCAGATCATTTATGGACTAATGAAAGAAAAATATTTTTAGTTCCAACTAAAATTTCAGGAGAAAATTTTTATTTAGATGCATTAAAAATATATGGAGAAGAAAATGTAGGTATACTTCATGGAGACATAAATTTATACAATATAGAAAATAAAGAAATAGAAACAAGAATTAATTTAAAATTAAGTGATATTAATTTAGCTCATAACTTAGCTAAACCATATATAATATCTACAATAGATCAAATTTTATTATCGCTTTTTAAATATCCAAATTATGAAAAATTATTAGTTAATATATATAATTCAAAAATAACAGTTGATGAAGTACATCTTTTAAATCCAAAAATGTTTGTGATTTTAATATTGTTTATGGATTTTACTTCAAAACATTTTAATGTGAAATATCATCTTATGACAGCTACTATGCCAAAAATATATCAACAAATACTTGAAAGCAAAAAAATTATGTATTCAAAAACTGAAGATAATTATATATCCTTTGATACAGAATTTGAAAATAATATACAAAAAAATATTTCGAATGATATAAAGAAAGTAAAAATTGATTTAATTAAAGAAGAAAAAATTAAATCAATATTGTCTAAAAATAAAAATAAAAAAATTTTAATTGTAAAAAATACTATAGATGAATCCATAAAAACTTATGAAAAGTTATATAAACAAGAAAATTTTGAAGTGGATTTATTACATAGTAGATTTAAATTTGAAGATAAGCAAGAAAAATATAATAAATTAAATTCAATTAAAGAAAAAGATAATAAAGGAATTATTTGGATTACTACACAATTAGTGGAAACATCTCTTGATTTAGATTTTGATATACTTATAACTGATTTAGCTCCAATTGATTCTTTGATTCAAAGAATGGGAAGATGCAATAGACATAATACAAAAGAATACGGTGAAGTGTATATATTAGAAAATGAAAAAATGATTCCTTATGATAAAAATTTAAAAGATCCATCATTAAAAATTATTAAAAATAAAAAATATAAAGGAAAAGAATTAGGGGAAAAAGATAGAAATCAAATGCTAGAAGAATATTATGATGAGAAAAAAGTTTTTGAATATTATAAGACAAATATAGAAAAAGCTGTTTTTTCTATAAAAAGAATTTGGGATATACAAAAAGAAAGTTTTAATTATAAAGATCTGATTTTTAATTATGATCCTTATTTAAATATCGTTGATAATAAAATGGAAGCAGAAAAATTATTTAGAGATAATACGAATATAAATGCTTTATTAGAAAAAGATTTTAAAGAAATAAACGAGGATTTTAAAACATTCAATAAAAAATATCTTTTTAATTCTATACCAATAAATACAAGTTTTTATTTTAAAGCAAAATCTATTTATGGTATAAGACAGGATAAAATATTTAGAAAAAACGGTGTTTTTGTTTTAGATGATTCAATTGTTGAATATACTAAAGAAAAAGGATTAAAATTATTAAAAAATAAAGAAACAGATAATTTTATTTAAAAAATCTGTCGACCTCTACTAAGCGAATAAACACCTTAGATAGACAGATTCTAAAAACGACTAATAATAAAGAAAGGGTTGTTATGTAAACTTTGTTAAAGATTAAATGTATAGCTTTTTAGTAGGTCGACAGATTATAAAGTTATAATTAAGTGATAATATAGGTTTCAAATATACGGAATAATAATCAAACCATATTGGAATATAAAGTTTTCTTTTTCTATCTAATTTTAACTCTTTTATACAAATAATAATCAAACCATATTGGAATATAAAGGAAGATGAGCAAAGATTCAAGAATGTAGATTCGAAAAAATAATAATCAAACCATATTGGAATATAAAGGAAGAATAGGATTAAGAGGATTAGACATCTCAAAATAATAATAATCAAACCATATTGGAATATAAAG
>NZ_JASUSU010000058.1:0-18107 GCF_030445905.1 Oceanotoga sp.
GTCTATTTCTTTTAATTCATATTCATCTGTATCGTCTCTTGTTATTAATATATAGTATATTATAAATCCAAATATTTCTTTCGCTTTTTGTGAATCTATCTTTTCGTATGTATCCATCATGTTGAATATCTTTTTGATGTTGTCTATGAATTTGTCTTTTTCTTTTTGTTTTATGGCTTTTAATGTTTCCAGTATTATTTTTAATAGTATTGGTCCTTTTATTTCTTGATTTGTTTTGTCGTTTAGCTCTATTATTTCGTATTCATAGTTAGGTATGTATTTGTTTATTTTTTCTGGGTAGTTTTCTCTGGTTTCTATATAGTCTATTAACTTGTTACTCATGTTCCATTTTTGATTCCCATGATATATTAGTATCGGTATTATTATGTTTGTTTTTGATGTTTTTGGATTTAATGTTTTTTTCATTATTTTGTTTATATATTCCAATAGCTGGAATGTTGTTTTTTTATCTGGATAACTTTTGTGTTCATATAGTATGTAGATATAGGTATCAGCATTTTTTATTTTCGTCTTATACAGTATATCTGAATATGTTTTTTCTAACTTTTTGTCTATATATGTTCCGTCTATTATTTCTAATTGTTTTAAGTCCATTTCTCTTGTTATTTCTTCGTCTATGTATGTTTCTATAAATTCTTTTGATATTTCTTTATCCCCAAAGGTTTTTTTGAAAAATGTGTCGTGTGGTTGATTTATTATTTTTCTGATCTCTTCCCCCATCTCTCACCTCTATTATACCAAATTTTTATTAAATCATTATATATACATATGTTGGTATAATTATACATAATTTTTTACTATTTTTTCAAAAAGAAAAAATAGCGTATTGGCATTTTGGTAGTTTAGTTTTAATGAGCAAATTTAAACTCACCTTTTGTAAGGTCAACAACCCTTAATTTACCAGCCCAGCTATAAATATCTCCAAAAATATATTTGTGTAACCACATAAAAAAACCATAATTTAGTTCTTTTTTATCAAAATTTTTAGACTGTAATCTTTCATTTACATTTTATAAGCCTTCAAGACTTTTTGGACTATCTGCTTTTTGGTATATTTGTAATTAGTTTGTTTTTCATGTTTATCAAAAGTCAAAGAAAAACTAGAAACTAAAACTCTTCTAAAATCACCCTGTCTAAAACTCCGTGAAGATAAGATATCACAATCCCATAGTTGAAAACAGGAATACCCCGTTCCTTTATGTACTCCAATCTACGCATCATCATTGTTCTAGTTAAAGTACAACCTCCACAATGTATTATTATCTTGGTGTCTTGCATGTCTTTTTCATCCGGAAATTCTTTACCTGCAATATAATCAAACTTTAAATCTTTGTTTGTATATTTCCTTAACCAGTTAGGTATCTTCACTCTACCAATATCCTCTGACAAAGGCCTGTGAGAACAGCCTTCCATAATCAAAATTTTATCGCCATCTTCGAGTTCTTCAATAATATCTATATCTTTTGATAAAAGATTCAAATCCCCTTTATGCCTTGCTTCTAAAATAGAAAAAGTAGTAAGGTTTATATCATCCGGCACTTTTTTAGCAACTTCTTTTATCGCTTGAGAATCGGTAATAACAAGTTTAGGTTTCTCATTCAACTTTGATAAAACTTCTGGAATGCCTTCTACAGAAGTTTGAATTGGAAAGGCCTTTCTATCCAATACTTCTCTAATAGCCGTAACTTGAGGCATTATCAATCTTCCCTTTGGAGCGCCTGTATCTACAGGAATAACAAGAACCACAATATCATTTTCTTCGATAAATTCAGGAATCAAGGGAACCTCTTTTTCACTTGGTGCAATCTCTGTGATTTTCTGTTTTAACTCTTCTATTCCCTCTCCACTCTTAGTTGAAACTTTAACCAAATTCTCTCCATCTATCTTTACACTCTTTGCACTATCCAAATCCATTTTATTCAAAACTATCAAATAGGGTATACTATGTTTATTAAACTCATTAATAATCCTATAATCAAAGTCATCCAAATCTTTATCTACAACTAAAAGCCCAATATCTCCTCTCATAAAAGCTCTCTCTGCTCTTTTTACTCTCTTTTCCCCTATTTCTCCCTCATCATCTATTCCAGGAGTATCAATAAGAGTCACAGGGCCAATTGGTTGTAATTCCATACTCTTATAAACAGGATCGGTAGTTGTCCCTGGAGTATCCGAAACAAGAGCTATATCCTGTTTCAAAAGGGCGTTTATCAACGATGATTTTCCAACATTTCTTTTCCCAGTTATAATTATATTTAGTCTATACCCACCTATTGACACTTCTTCACCTTCCTAAAGCTTTAGTAGTTAGATGGCTAATTCTTATACTTCCTTCTTCTAATTCATTTATTCTTTCAAAAAAATCAATTTTAGTTTTATTATCATAAACACTGCAATTTTCTCTAAAATTATAAAGTTTTTTACCTCAAGCATTTCAAACATTAAACGCCTTTAGAAGTATAAATCTCTTTCACCAGCTTTGATTCTTTCTATTCTTTCAAGCAGAGTATTTCTTATTTTCTCACTCTTTATGTTATTAATTTCTTTATCAATAACCCTTAAACAAGATTCTTTAGTCTCTTCAGAAGCATAATCAACAACATATTCCATTAAAGTGCTAATAGCGTTTGGAGTACAAAACCTCTTTACAAAACCGGGAATAGCGAATTCCATAAAATGTTCTCCCGTCCTACCAAGCCTATAACAAGCGGTACAAAAAGAAGGAAGGAAACCTTCATCGGTTAATTGTTTTATTACCTCGTCAAGAGACCTCTGATCTCCAAGTAAGAACTGTGACTTTTTGTAAGCCTCTTTATCGTTAGTCGAATAAGCCCCCACCCCTATATTTGAACCCGCATCAATCTGAGAAACTCCAAATTGCATCAATTCATTTCTGATTTCAACAGGCTCTCTTGCGGTTAAAATTAATCCTGTATAAGGAACGGACAATCTTAAAATAGCAACCAGTTTTTTGAAAGTGTAATCATCCACCAAATGAGGAGGCCTTTCTGAAATTGGAGTGTTTACGGCCGGTTCTATCCTTGGAAAAGATATTGTGTGTGGCCCAACATTAAACCTTTCTTCCAAATGAATTGCATGAGATAACAATCCCATCATTTCAAATTTCCAATCGTACAAACCAAACAACGCACCTATTCCAACATCATCTATCCCACCTTGAAAGGCTCTATCTAATCCATACAGCCTCCATATATAACTTGATTTTGGCCCAGTTGGATGTAGTTTCTTATACGTTTCATAATGATAAGTCTCTTGAAAGATTTGGAACGTTCCTATACCCGCTGCCTTTATCTTCTTGTAATCATCAATTGTTTGCGGGGCAGCGTTGATATTAACCCTTCTAATGTTACCTTTACCGCTTTTAACAGAGTATACCTGTCTAACGGTTTCTGCAATGAAATCAGCATCATACTTAGGGTGTTCTCCATATACAAGGATCAACCTTTTATGACCCTTATTCACCAAATAAGTTGTTTCCTCTTTCACTTGTTCTAAACTCAAAGAATTCCTTACAATCTCCTTATTCGACACTCTAAAACCACAATACTGACAATTATTAACACACTCATTCCCAATGTACATAGGAGCAAAAAGAACGATTCTATTTCCATACACGTTTCTTTTCAAAGCTTTTGCCCCTTCAAAAATTCTATTCACTAAGCTTTCATCTTCACAATTCAATAAAACAGCCATTTCCTCTAATTCTAATCTTTGTTTACTCAGCGACTTAGCGATAATATCTTCTACTCTTTCTTTTTCAGGATTTTTTGTTTCTTCTAACAAAGTATTTATTTTCTCCTCATCGATAAAAGCCTTCCTGTTATCATCCCTTATATAAACCATACAAACACTCCTCTCTAATATTTTAAAGTATGTGATTGAACCTTTACACCGTTTATCTGTCCAAGTTTTCCGTTAAGTGATCCAATTTGATCCGTTGTTCCTTTAAAAACAAGAAAAATAATGGCAACATTCTCTTCTCTCATTGGATAACCTACTCTTAAATAAATGTTCTCTGCATTCATATGAAGAATTTCATTGACTTTGCTATAAGCCGCTTCTCTGTCGGTAATAGCAATAGAAATCATAGCCGTTTTAATATCCATAAAAAAATCCTCCTCCTTGTGATAAAATTCTCAAAGGAAGAGGAAATTATATCTCATCTCTGTAACAAGATGATCCTATTCATTTTCTTCTTCCTTTGATGTTAGAACAAATCCTTCATCTCAGGAAAAATATTCAATTATTCATTTGTTCATTTATTAACAATCTCAGTATAACACTATAACTTTACAAAAAAATTAAAAAAGAAGAACAAGCTGAAACTGACATTCCTTACAAGGGCGGGGAAGCGGGCCTTTTCTTTCCCCTTCCTTACGGGTGGGGTGCGGGGGCAGGGCGCTAACAAAGAGTAAGCGAAGCTTACAAAAAAACTATCAAATAATTAATACTCAAAAATATCCGTTTATAAAAGGGTCTCAAAGCGAGGCCATTTTAGATTTTGTAGGATTTAAAGGGCCATCGGCCCTTTCCTTACAAGGGTGGGGAGCGGGGGAAGGGCGCTATTAAGTAGCGTTTTATTTATACCTTAGATAAATCTTCTTACCAATATTATACAAAATATAAATTACCAAAATTATTATATTGGCAAAAACAGCTCCTGAAATATCTATAATAACATCATTCAACGCAGACCCTCTCCCAACAAACTCTTGAGAATATTCATCTATTGAAGCTATAAGTGCTGGTAAAGAAACACCAAGTAGAGTCCCTATTAAAAATCTCTTTGAATACAAATAACCAAACAGCCAAGAAAACACCCCAAGTATAAAATATATTCCAAAATGTGCACTTTTTCTAATAAGTGCTACAGAATCAGCATATTGATCCCTAAACCACAACTTCTTTAAAAATACTTCTATATTTCTAAACCATTTTGTATCTGAAAAATCAAATACATTATCTATTGATTTAATTGCATTATATACAAAATAAGATTGATTTGAAGATTCACCTGGATTTCTTGTTCCAAAAAACAAAATAACTCCCACCCAAAATATTAAAAAAATAAAGGCTATTATTATATATCTTCTTCTTTTCATAAAATCACCTATTTTATTCTATAACAAAATCACCTGAAATAATACCTCCAAAGTAAGTCTCACAACTTTTATTAATTACGTGTCTACTTTGAGGTATCATATCACTACGGCTCTTTGATTTTTGTGTTTGCTAAAATACAAAAATCTTATATAATTGTATTGTACCATCACTATCACATTTCTTCTTTTTCTTTAAAATGTTTTTTACCAAATTCACTATATATAGGATGGTACATTTTTCGTTCATTAAATGCAAATCAACACCTTAATCTCATATTCTAAATTAGGGCAGTTATGAAAAGAAGAATTGTTTTATCAGATTCTCCAAAGTTATTTCGCTCAATTTTTGAAGAAAGACTATGACTTACTAAATTGTTTAAATATTTTACTCAGGATAATCTTCCTTAAAATATACTTCTGCTCTGTCAAAATTAATTGGCTCTGGAAAAATTATTTCTTTTGCACATTGTAAGGCATATTGATCGGTCATGCCTGAAACATAATCTAAAACAATTTGTTTAGGTAAAGTTTGTCCCTCTTTTGTATACAATTCTCTCATTTTACATAGATAATTCCCAAATCTTCTATCAAGAGGGATATCAGAATTATTATATTTGTCATATTTTAACCCATTTTCCCTTAAAATAGTTACCAAATGATTGAAAATGATTTCGATAATTTGCTCTGCGTGAGTAATATAAGTTTTTAAGCGGTTATGTTCGTATATATTTTTGTAATTAAATTTTTTTAAATCGTTCATTAGTTTGAATTTTTCATCAGAAAATCCAATTTCTCCATTTTTGTGAGACCAATCAATTAAATCAGTAACAAAACTATCGATAATTTCTCCGTTTTTCTTTCCTAGTTTTTCACGAACCTCTGATGGAATATCTTCCTCTTTTATTAGTTGTGCAGTAATAGCATCTTCTATATCCCTTCCTAAATATGAAATCTTATCTGCCATTCTAACTACACAACCTTCATAGGTTGTGGGGAGAGAGCTTCTATCTCTAATTTCTTCTAACACCTTCTCTTCTTTAACAGGACTAATAGATTTAGTAAAATCTTCACCGCAGTGGGAAATAATCCCATCCCTTACGGCGTAGGTTAAATTAAGGCCTTTTCCTGATCTATCCAATTTATCCACTACTCTTAAACTATGTACTTCATGAATGAAACCGCCTATGCCCTTTGCTAATTCATTAAGCTTTTTTTCCCCAGTATGTCCAAAAGGTGCATGTCCTAAATCATGCCCTAAAGCGATAGCTTGAGCTAAGTTAACATCTAATCCTAATTCCTTACAAATAAAAGCAGCAATAGTAGATACATGTAAAGAATGTTCTATTCTGGTGCAGATGTGGTCATTTTGAGGAGAGAAAAACACTTGCGTCTTATTTTTTAACCTTCTAAAAGACATTGAATGAATTATTGCTGTTTGATCACGAAAATAGGGCCCTCTGTTGTCTTCTTCTCGTTTTATTATCCTTCTTTTATAAATATCATCATCTAATGGATTCTTCATATCATCATCTAATGGATTCTTCAATTTAAACTCATCTCCTATGCTTATTAATTGTAGTAAATCTTCCCTCTTCCCCCTCTATAAAATTTCAAATATTCTCTGCAATTATAACCTTCACCATCCATTCTTTGTTTTCAAAGCCCCAGTCTGTTATTCTTTTTATCCCTTCTTCTAATCTTGCATCTGGGTCTCTGAATCTAACTATCTTTGTATTTTCGTTATGTAATTCATTGTTAACAAATAACATTTCGACACTTATATTAGATGAAGATAATCAAATCATGATGGGAAAAACCAGTATTCGGTTAGCAATAGCACCTAATTTTTATCTTCTAAAAATTTTATGAATAAAATAAAAAACAACTTCTGATTTAGTCAAAATAGAATAAATCCCGTAAACGAGCGTGCCTGAAACAATTTGAATTACTGTTGTTATTATAGAAACACCCATAAAATAACCAATTAGTCTAATTACAAAAAGCATTAAGAGAGAACCAATTAAATATTTCAAGAATACCTCTAATAATAACTTGGTTTGAATAAATCTTCTCATTATAAGAAACTGAATAAAAGTAACTAGAAACTCTGCGATGACAGACGAAATAGCAGCTCCGAAACTTTGAAATGATCTTATCAAAAAAAGATTCAAAATAAAATTTACCACTGCAGCGGAAGCAACAGATATTGTAAATCCTAATTCTTTTTTCATAGGCAACATCATTTGAACTCCAATAATATTGCTCCAACCAATCGCTAACATAATAGGCGAAATAAGTATCATATTAGGTATCACTGGGAGAAAAGCTTCCCCGAAGAACCATGGCACAAACTCATTTGCAATACCCATTAATCCAAAAGTTAAAGGAAAAGTCAGAAAACTTATATAAACAAAGGATTTAGTTGTATATTCTTTGATTTTGTTATATTCTTCTTTTGCAAAATAATTAGAAATTCTTGGCATCATGACAACACCTAAAGAAGTAGCTAAACCTAAAGCCATTCTAACTATCTTTTGTGAATTTTCGTAGTAAGCTACTTCAGAAGTATTTGATATTATCCCTATCATTGTTTTATCCATAACTGTATAAATTTGTATCGCAATTTGAGGGATAAAAATTTTTAAGGCAGGTAAGAAATGGGAGAAGATATCACTTCTTCTAATTTTTGTTTTAACCACTTCTTTTGGTATATATATCCACATTATAGCTTGCCCTAAAAAAGCGGTGAAAGAAGAAATAAAGATATATAACCACAAATCATTAATGTCTTTCACTAATGAAAATATCAATACTACACCAACGAGTTTAATAATCAAATTCCTTGTTACAGTTTTTTGAAATTCCTCTTGGCCATTGAAAAACCAAGTTATATCCATCATCATTCCAAATAAGTGAAATCCAGATATCCAATACAACATTTGAAGGTTAGGATCTACAAAAAAATGTACAAAAAAAGCATAAGCAATAATTGAAAAAGAACTAAAAATCAGTTTTAAACTAAAAATACTCCAAAAAGTTTTACTCATTTCTAATTTATCTTCTCTATAATAGGCAATTTGTCTATTACCATATAAACTGATGCCTAAAGTTCCTGCAATTACAAAATAACTAGTGATGGAATTGATAAAAGCTGCAGTTCCCACACCTTCAGGCAACAATACTCTTGAAACATATGGAGTCGTTATTAAAGGTACTAATAAAGTGGCTATTTGATATGCTACGTTGTATAGATAGTTCTTAAATATACTTTTTGCCATATTCTAAATCCTTACTGAACGTGTTAAAGCTTCTTCAATAACTTGGTCCATATTATAATATTTATACTCAGCTAATCTTCCTATAAAAAGAAAATAACCTTTATCTTCTAATTTCTTAACTTCTTCCATGTACTGCTCTCTTTTTTTCATATTTTCATCGGTCATTACTATATAATATGGTTCTCCTTCAGCTTTCGGGTACTCAAAGCAAACAGTGGTCTTGTTGGATTTTTCCTTCAAGAAATGTTTGAATTCAGTTATTCTAGTCCAATCATAATCGTTTGGATAGTTTACAGTTGCAACAGGTTGATAATATTCTTGATCAAAAGTTTTTAATCTTAGTTCTAGGGATCTATACTCTAACTTCCCGTATTTGTAATCAAAGAATCTATCGAGCTCTCCTGTGTAGATAGTTATATTGGATTTTATTTGATCTTTGATGTCAAAATAATTCATACCAAGTAGTATCGATATATTTTCATGATCTAACATATTTTCAACCATTTGAGCGTAGCCATTCTTTGGAATTCCTTGATATTTATCAGAGAAATATCTTTTATCCCTATTTTCCCTAACGGGTATTCTTTTTGCTACTTCGGGAGCCAACTCCTGTGGATCTCTTTCCCACTGCTTCCATGTATAGTTTTTAAAAAAAGTTTCATATAACTTTTCTCCGACTTGCGAAACCACAACATCTTTGAAATTCTTAGGTGGATCATTAAATTTTGACTTTTCCACTTCTTTTTTGAGAAATTCGTTTATTTCAAAAGTTGGTATTTCAATTCCAAAGACTTCTTTTATTGTATCTCGATTGATTGGAAAAGGAACATAATTGCCGTCAACATAGCTTAGAACTCTATGCTGATAATAATTGAATTCTGTAAACCTATTAACAAAATCCCATACTTTTTTATTGTTTGTATGGAAAATATGCGGTCCATATTTATGTACGGTTATTCCTTCTTGATCTTTGTAGTCATAACAGTGCCCTGCTATATGTTTGTGCTGTTCAACTATTAAGACTTTCCTACCTTTTTCAGCCAACATTCTTGCAGCTGTTGAACCTGCTAATCCAGCGCCAACAATTAAAACATCATAATTCATTTATAACACCTCTATTTTATTTTCTCTATATATTTCACGTATTAATTTTTGATAATTAATAGCCATTTTTTCAATTGTAAATAATTCATAGTACAATTCTAGATTTTGTTTTCCTAATGACTCTAAATTTTTTGAATTATATAACTTAATAATAGCTTTAACCAAGCTTTCCACATTTTCAGATTCAAAGGGAATTACACCTTTAGATTTATCAAAAAAATCCTTATTCCCTCCCGTATTAGAAGCAATTATGGGTTTCCCTAATGACAATACTTCTAGCAAAATCAAGTCAAAGTAAGTTTGTCTATTAGGTAAGACAAAAACATCGGAGGCATTAATTAAACTTCCTGGATCTTTAGTCCATCCAACTTCAATCCATCTTTTATCAGTTAATCCTTTGATAGGTTCTTCTTTCCCTGCTATTAAAAAGCTGATATTGTAACCTTCATTCCATAATATTTCCGCGGCTTTTTGTAACAAATCGTAACCTTTTATTTTTTTATGCCTTCCAACATAAGAAACGACAAATTGGCCTCTTAGATTATATCGATCTACAACATTTTCTTTCTTTTCTAAAATTTTCAGCTTTGGCGTACCAGTATACAAGTATTTTATTTTCGCTTTTTTTATTAAATTTGAAAAATCACTTAAAGAGTTATAATAAGGTTCCATGCTATTCTTGGAAGGGAAAATAATGTAATCGCTTAATTTGAAAGCCGTTTTATCTACTTCCAAAAAAAAATTGTACAATATACGTTTGTTCTTTTTGTTCAGAAATCCATAGTATTGAATCATCTCATCAGCCGGTAATTCAGGAGAGTGCGAAGTAAGAATTTTAATTGCTTTATTTTCTGGAAACATCTTGTTAAAAATGTACAGATCTGTTGTTGAATGGAAATGAATACTTTTAATTTCATTGGAATTTAATTGGTTAAAAAAGTTATTAAATTGGTACCCTTTTAAGACTCGTTTAACATAAAAATTTTGCAACAATTTTTTTGTAATTTTATTGTTATAAATATTTTTTAGAAATTTATTGGCATAACTTTTATAAAAATGAGTAGAACTACTAATTCTTTTGCAATCACCTTTATAGATAAATGTAATATTCTTATCAGTTATATTTTTCTTTAATTTCGCTAAATATCCTGCAGGACCTCCTAGCCTTTCGTTTAAACATCCATTAAGAAAGATCACGTGCATTTTCTAGATCACCCCACATTTACAACAATTTTTTAATCTTTTTTAAATTGGTAAGTATTTTACTTAAATCCAATAATTATTACTTTCGCATCTTTTATTTGAATAATAATTTAATTTGATATAACTCTGTCAAAATTTCCCTTTTCGTCAAAAAAATACCAATATATTTGTTAGTTTAAAGATACTAACTGATAATAAGAAAGCTATTATAAAAAAATTTCTCTTTTTTTACTAACAAATGAAAAAATATTTAAATTAAAAATTTGAAAATAGAAATTTTAAAAATGCATAAGTTAATAATTAAACTTACCTTTTAATCTAAAAACTCTACATTTAGAAGATCTTCATAAACCTCTACTTCCTTTTCTACAATATTCTCCCACGAAAACCCCAAAGCCCTTTTTCTTAAATAACTTTCATCAATAGGATCTTCCAATAATTTTACAACCGATTGAGCGAACCTCTTCTCAAAGTCTTCTCCATCTTCTACAACTACTCCCCCATCCCCAATTGCCTCAGGTATACCTCCGTTGCCGCTACCAACAACAGCTACCCCACATCCCTGTGCTTCCAATACAACACACGGCCATCCTTCATTCCTACTTGGAAGTATCATCACATCCATAGCATTCATATAATAAGGTACGTCTTCCTGAGGAACACGACCAACAAATTTAACCTTCAACCGTCTTTTCTTACATTCTTTTTCAATATCTTCTTTCAACTCACCATCTCCAACAACTAAAAACTCAGCATCGTAAATAGAAGATATATGAGAAAAAATTTCAGGCAATTTATCTGCTCTTTTTACATTAACAAGATTACCCACAAACCCAACAACCTTTTTAGACAACATCAATTCTTTTTTTATCTTTTCTTTATCCAAAGGTTTAAAGATATCTGGTTCAATCCCGTTGGGAATAACAACAGAATTCTCACCAGCATACCCAAATGATTTAGCTTTGTTCAATAAGGCATTACTTACAAAGATAACCTTTGCAGCACTTTCTAAAACATCAACGTACAATTCTTTTGCCTTAGGCATCGCTAAGTTTATATCGCTACCATGGCAAGTAACTACATATGGAATATTTAACTTTTGCGATAACAGTTTCGCAATTAATCCAGCAGGTGCGTCATACATCCCATGTGCGTGGATTATATCAAACTCATTATTCTTAATTTTATCAAACAGATCCTCTGCAACTTCTTTTGAATCTTTAATTTGATTATTTTTCTTTAATATCTTTGAGTTAAAGATATCAATTACATTCCTCCTAAAAGACGCATATTTGTATTTTACACCATGGACTTCATAAAATGAAGCAGTAACACTTGCATTAGTTTTTGAAAGAATCTTTCTTAAAAGTTTTACTCCAAAAGTATCTTTAGAAGTAATGCCATAAACATCGAAATTTATATCAAAGCTTTGTAGAGCTTTAAGTCTGTTTGTTATGAATGTTCCAGCCGTAGGAATATGAGGAAAAGGAAACAAATTTGTTATGAACAGTACCTTCACTATTTATCAACTCCGAATGTAATTGTAGTTATAATATTGAGAAATTAAGAATATATCAAAAACTCACACTTTAAGCCTTCGAGCTTCTCTCTATCCTCAACATTCCAGTACAGTACAACGTTTGTACTTTCTATTTTTTCAACATCGTTTTCTGTTATGCATTTAACTCTCAACTCTTTCAATATCCCTTCTATTATTTCCTTCATTTCTTTATCTTTCCCAAATAGAACGTAAGTTCTATTTCTTCCATATCTTTGTATTATTCTTTCTATGTTTTGTTTTATCAACAATGTTCTTCTGTAGTATATTTTCATATACTCTATTGTCTTTTTACTCTTTTCTTTGAATCCTTCTGGGGTTAATATGTACCTGAAACTCTTGCTGTTCAACCTTTCTAATTTGACAAATCCTTTTTTGATGAACTTTTTTAAGAGTATATTCACCATTCCCAAGGATAACCCTGTTTTTTCTGAAAGGTCTCTTTGAGTTATATTAGAATTCTTTTCCAATTCTTCTAAAATGAGTATCTCGTTATCTTGCATAATATTCAACACCTTCGTTCAATTTTTGAACAATGTAAAAAGATTATAGCAATTATTTTGGTATTTGTCAAATGTTTAGTAATTTTACTATTTTTTCCCCTGTTTTCCCATCACCATATATGTTTTCTACATTTGAAGATATTTCGTTGCTTATTATATGATGAAACTTATTTTTGATTTCATCAGGTTCACTTAGTACATTCCAACCTGCTTGTGTTAACTCTCTCCAGCCTGTGTCTGGCATAACAACTATCGCTCTTTTCCCTGCAAAGTATGCTTCTTTTTGCAACCCTCCACTGTCTGTTATTACAAGAAGGCTCTTTTGTACCAATCCTATCATACTTAAGTAATCAAGAGGCTCTGTCAGTAGAATTTCTTTTGTGTATTTATTCAGATTGGCCAGAATGAACTAATATTTCTTTTATGCCTTTTTTCTCAAATTCTTGATTTAGAATTGCTTCCTTGATTATCTGTGGGCGAGCTCCTATTAGAGAAAGTATTTTCATTTGTTAGGCTCCCTTTTTTCATTTGCTAATTCTTTGATTCTTTCTATTACAGGTCTCATTTTTATGTCCCAGGTTAAGTTCTTTTCAGCATATTTCCGCATTTCTTCTATGTAATTTTTATTTTTTATTGAATCATAAAATTTAATAACTTTTTCTATATTTACAGGTGTTTCATCTTGAGATATTCTATAAACATATGGAAAAGATTCTGGAAAATCAGAATCGTCAGAAGCAATTACAAAAGGAATTCCTCTTGCACAATATTCTCTATTTTTTAAAGCACTATCAACATACATCGCTTTTCTATGATTAGCTAAACTCCCAAAAGCAATATCTGAGTCATCTACTATTTCATCTAATTCCTCTCCTGTTTTTGTTCCATGAAAAATAACGTACTTCTCTAATTTTAGCTCTTTTACTAGATTCTTTAGGTTTTGTAATTCAGATCCTTCACCTACACAGTGATAGTAAACGTCTTTTTTCGGATTTTTTTTGTAATATTCATACATACCTTTAATAACTCTATCATAACCATGCCATTTGCTATTATTAGCAATACTCAATATGTTTAACTTTTTGTTATCTTTATTCTTTTCCTTTATTCTTATAGAACTTAAATCTAAACCATTATTGATCATAATAATCTTATTTTTATACTTATCTAATATTCTATTTTTCTCAGGTGCATATTCAACTATTATATGAAAATAATCAAATAAATTTTTTTCTAATATATTATAAGAGAGTAATTTTAACTTCTTTTTTATATAATTTTCATTTGAATTTAAAGTCTCCCTATATACAGCTCTTAAAGGAGTTGGCATTTCAAGTATTAGTATATTCTTTCTTTTTTTTAACTTCTTAAAAATATGAAAAAGGAAAAGATTCATAACACCTAGATCCCTAATATATATAATTTCACAATTATTTATTTTTTTCATCTTATTTTCAATATCCATCAATTTTGAAAAAAAAATTTTTTTATTACTATATAATCTCTTTATTTTATAATTCTGATTTATAAAAGTTTTAACTTGACTGTTAATTTTGCTATTTATTCCTTCCACGTCCTTAAAAGATTTTATTGTGATATAATTGATGTTCATTTAAGTCATCCTTTCTTTACTATTCAAGAAATTTAGCATTGCTAAAACCATGATAAAAGGTAAGTATATATAAGAAGAAAATTGAAAAAAAACTAAGAAAATAGGAATAACCAAAAAAACGTAGTTAAATTCTTTAGCAATCCTTATAATATATTTTAGTATATAGAATATAACCCATAATCCAAAAAGCCCACCTTCAAAAACTACTCTCGAATAAAGATTACCTATTGCTGTATAATGCCCATTCATCAATAATTGAATTAAAGGTATATCCGTATTTAAATTATAGACATTAACATAATTAGGTGCCATTAATCCAAAATTACCAGCTCCTAACCCCAAAATACTCTTAATACCCTCTAAAAAGGCTATTAATGGATATAAAACCCTTATATATGTGGACCCCCCATCAGAAATTAAAATATTTCTTATAATATTTTCTGAATTATTTTTAAATATTCCAATCCATTTACTAATTCTAATTATAGTATATTGATTTTCTATTCCTAAGAAATAAAATAGTTGCTCATAATAATTTATAAAAAAGGAAAAGAGCAAAATACCAATGGAAAAAAATAAGAAAACTTTTAAAAATTCCTTTGTTCTAAAAATATAAATAATAATTAAAGTAGTTCCTAATATAATTCCTGTCATTGAAAAAGATAACACTATTATGAAATAGGTTACAATTGATTTTATTATTTGATTTTTATGAATAAAATAACTTAAAACAAAAAGTAATGTTAATGAAGCCCAAGATGATTCTCTATTTATTAGTAACAATCTACGGCTGGATGATAAAGTAAAAATATTATTTATTATAACTTTAACAATCGAAGGGAATAATCCATAAATTGATAGAACCTCAATTATTGCTAAAATCAATAAGAAATTGCTAAAAATATCAAAAACAAAATCAAAATCTTTTTTAGTATAATTAAAATATTTAAATATAATTATAAAAGAAGAATAGCTTAATATTGCCAAAGATATTGTTATTAAGCTATCAAAAAATCCTGTAAAATCAGAAAAATAAAATAAAGAATAGAAAAAACTTAATACTAATATATAAAGAAAAAACAAAGTGACAACCAGCTTAAATTTATTAAATTTAATATTTACAATCTTTATAAAAGCCATAGGAAAAAAGGGTAAAAGCATGACTAAAGTTAAAGGTCTATAGTCACTAGGAAATATAGGATATGCATCCATAAAAGAACCAAGAACCAGAATAAATAAAAAAATTATTTTTTTATTTGCCATGGTATATTTCCCTAATTTGTTTTTCATACTTTTCAAAAGAAAAATCACTTATTTTTTTCCATTCAATTTCATTAAAAATTTTTTCATAATTATTAATGGCATATTTTATTTTATCAGTTATATCATTTACATCATAAGGATTAAATCTAATACTACAGTTAAAATAATTAGATAATTCTTTCATTCCACCAATGTTTGATGTTAAAGGAATAACCTTATTATTAATACTCTCTATGATTGCCATGGGAGCATTTTCATACCAAATAGAAGCCATTATAGAAAATTTTGATTTAACCAAATATTTTTCAAGGTCTTTTGAATTTAGCTTTCCCAAAAAATGTATATTTTTAGAATTTTTTATTAATTTTAGAACCTTATCTTTCTCTGGACCATCTCCAGCAATTAACAATTGATAATTACTATTTTGTAAGCTTTTAAAAGATTCTATAATTTTTAAAATATTTTTTTCTTTTGTCAATCTTCCAAAAAAAATAATAATATTTTCTTTAGCTTCTTTTTCTATAATTTTACTATTTAACTCTATTGGGTTCCTAATGGTTATTATTTTATTCTTTAATCCAAATTCTTGTAATTTTCTTTTCATAAAGTAGCTTGGGGAAATAATAAAATCTATCTTTTCAAAATTAATCCTTTTCAATTTATTATATCTTAAAAATTTTATAAAAGAATAAATCTTGCCCCTATAATCACAATTTTCTTTAAATATTAAATTCTTTTTATACAAAATACATTTAATGCAAACTTTATTTTTACTAAAATTAAATAAAGATGCATTAGGGCATATTAAATGAAAATTATGAGCAGTTAGTATAACTTTATATTCAAAAACATTTTTTAATTTTATTATCATGTCTAATATACTAGGAGAAAAAAATAGATAATCATGTAAATGTATATAATCTGGCTTTTCTTTTTCAATAATTCTTTTTATTTCATTTTTGGCATTATATGAATAGATATAATTTAATAAATTTCTAGGAAATCTATATTCATAATAATTTTTTGCTTTGTAATATTTAATATTATACACACTTAAAAAATTATTTAACTTTTTTTTATCTTCAGTATCAAAAGATGAAAAAACAATATTATTGTAATCCTTCGCTAAAATTTTTAGATTGCTTCTAAAAACTGCTTCAGCTCCACCGTTATAAAGATTATTTGATACGTGTAGAATTTTTTTCAATCTATTAGCACCTCATAAATTTTTTTTGCACTTTTTTCAATAGTATATTCTTTTATTTTCTCTATAGATTCCAGCGATAAGGTTTCATATTCTTCATGTGTAATGTTATAAGCTAAAAAAAGAACATTAATTAAAGATTCTTTCGAATTGTTTTTAAAAATGAATTTCTTATTTATAATTTCTTTTGAGTTTACTCCGTCAGAGACTATACAAGGAATTCCTTTAGTCATTGCTTCATTTATTACCATTCCCCAGGCATCATAAAAAGATGGTAAAACTAAAAAATCAATTTTTTTAAAAAAAGCATCTTTATCATTATCATTCAAGTATCCCATAAATTGGATATTATCATTATCATAATATTTACTAACAAAAAAATTATCTCTTTCCTTATTTCCTGCTAATAACAAATGAATATTTAAATTTTTTAATTCAAGAACAGCCTCTATTAATATTTTAATATTTTTTATATCTTTAAATTCGCCTAAATATCCTAATTTTAAACTCTTTCTTTTTTTTGTATTTTCCTTTTTTGATATTTCAAATTCATATGTAGCAGCTTGAGGTATTAAAAATTTTTTCTTATTTCCTCTATAGTTGTTAAAAGATTTTTTTGAAAAAAACATAATTTTACTTGATCTTTTTATTAAATAATAGTTAACCATTATTTTGAGATATCCCTTAATTTTATGAATATAATTATTTTTATAATTATATTCTTCAACCCAATATATCAATTTTTTTTGTTTTGCAAAAAGAGTTATAAACATATTTGACAGAAAATTAGGTATATTATCTATTATAACTACGGTTTCATAATCTTTTATAAGTTTTTTCAAATTTATAAAATTGTTTAACACTAATTTACCGATGGTTTTGAAATTTACATCATAACTTTTATATTCTTCTTCTGGTAAGTTCCATACCCTATTTTCTGATAATTGATCTTGTAAATAGCACACTTCTATTTTTATGAGTTTATTAATTTCATTAAAGAGTTTTATTCTATAAGGTGATTTATAATTATGTATGAAAAGAATTTTTCTATTCATAATAGCTACCTACCATCATATGAAGTTTTTTATAAGCATTTTTCTAATTATATTTGAGTTCTATAACTTTTCTGAAATTTATATGGTTCTATCACGAAAATAGTGGGTAATTAAGCTGGAGTTAAATTAAGTTTACCAAGGGCAATAAAGAAAAACAGAAAATACTTAGCTGCATAAGAAGGT